>JBOGDG010000123.1:0-7875 GCA_050701655.1 Micromonosporaceae bacterium | reverse complement strand
CCCCTGCACTGGTGGATGCCGAGCCGCAGTATCGGTGCGGCCCCAGCGGATACCGCATCAGGCGAGCAGGCCGCGGATGTCGTCGGCGGTGAGGGGGGCGCCGAAGCCGTCGCCGCCGTCCATGACGCTGGCGAACAGCTCGGACTTGCGGGCCTTCAGCGCCATCACCTTCTCCTCGATGGTGTCGCGGGCGATCAGCCGATACACCATGACGTTGCGGGACTGGCCGATTCGGTGCGTGCGGTCCACCGCCTGGGCTTCGGTGGCCGGGTTCCACCAGGGGTCGAGCAGGAAGCAGTAGTCGGCCTCGGTCAGGTTCAGCCCGAAGCCGCCGGCCTTGAGGCTGATCAGGAACACCGGCGCCGTGCCGTCCTTGAAGCGGCCGATGACGCTGGCCCGGTCGCGGGTGCGCCCGTCGAGGTGGCTGTATTCGATCCCCTCGGCGATGAGGCGGTCCCGCACCTTGTCGAGGAAGCCGGTGAACTGGCTGAAGACCAGCGCCCGGTGCCCGCCGCCGATCACGTCGCGCAGGTGCTCGACGAGCGTGTCGATCTTAACGCTGGGCATGCCGTCGTGAGACTGGTCGATCAGCCCGGCGTGCAGGCTGAGCTGGCGCAGCAGGGTCAGTGAGCGCAGGATCGTGATCCGGTTGGTGTCCAGGTCGTCGATCAGACCGAGGATCTTCTGGCGCTCCCGCTGCAGGTGTCGCTGGTAGGTCGCGCGGTGCTTGGGGTGCAGTTCGACGTCGAGCACCTGCTCCTGCTTGGGAGGCAGGTCGGCGGCCACCTGTTCCTTGGTACGCCGCCGCATCAGCGGCCGGATCCGACGCCTCAACTGCGCCAGCAACTCGGGGTCGCGCTGCCTCTCGATGGGCCGCACGTAGTAGTCGCGGAACCGGGTCGGGCTGGGGAACAAGCCGGGCGCCGTAATGGACAGCAGCGACCACAGCTCCATCAGGTTGTTCTCCATCGGAGTGCCGGTGATGGCGAGCTTGAACGGCGCGGGGAGCTTCCGGGCGCACTGGTAGATCTTCGACTGGTGGTTCTTGGCGAACTGCGCTTCGTCGAGCGCCAGCCCCGACCACTCCACCTCCGCGTACGAGTCGAAGTCCAGCCGGAACAGGGTGTACGAGGTGACCACCACATCGGCGTCCGCGGTGACCTGCTCGATGGACAGCCCGCTGCGGCGCAGCGTGTCTCGCACCGCGACGACTCGGAGGTCTGGAGCGAACCGCGCCGCCTCGGCGGTCCAGTTCGGCACCACGCTGGTCGGCGCGACCACCAGGAACTTGGCCCCCTCGGGCTCGGTCTGCTTCGCGTGGCAGAACAACGCCAGCGACTGCATCGTCTTGCCCAGCCCCATGTCGTCGGCGAGGATGCCGCCGAGCCGGTGCTCCCACAGGAACGCCAGCCACGCGTACCCCTCCTGCTGGTACGGGCGAAGCGGGGCGTCAAGCAGGCCCGGCGGCGGTGCCGGTTCGATTGACTCGACCGACAGCAGCCCGGCGACCTGACGATGCCAGGCGCCGGCCTGGTGATCCACCATGCCGAGGGCGGCCAGCTCCTGCCACAGCCCGGCCTGGAACCGGCTGATCCGCAGCTGCCCCCTCGGCGCGTCGCTGAGCGCCCGCGCCTCCTCGATCAGCCTCGCCAGCTGCCGCAACTCGAGCTTGTCCAGCGAGAAGTACGAGCCGTCGTCGAGCATCAGGTGCGACTCGCCGCGGGCCAACGCCACGAACATGTCCTCGAACGGCACCCGGCGTCCGTCGACCGTGATCTCCACGCCCAGGTCGAACCAGTCGGTCTCCGCGGGCGCCTCCGCGGTCGAGACGCCTATCCGCAGCGAGTCGGTGACTTCCCGGTAGTCGACCGGCTCGCCGGTGACCTCAACGTCGACGCCCGGGAGATCCGCCAACAGCGGCGCCACCTCGGTCAGGAACCGCATCGTGTCCAGCCCGTCGAGGTGAGCCGGCTGGGGCCGCGTCGGCAGGCTGGCCAGGATGTCGCGCTCGGCATCCGGGTCGCGGTAGCTGGAGTCCTCTGCCGCTCCCAGCGGGACACGCAACGGCGAGTCACCCACCTGGTACGCCCACTCCCACTCGATGTCGAGCCGGTGCCCGGGACGGTGGGCGAGTCGCACCACCAGGGTCGGGCGGGAGATCACCGGAGGGGTGAACGAGTCGTCGGAGGACGCCACCGGGGCCACGCGCCGCAGCCGCGGGTAGTACTCGTCGCGGAACTTCGTGCGCGCCTCGACGGGCACCACAAGCGGCTGCCCGTCCAGCGCCATCCGCTGCAGCGACTCCGGCACGGCGGTGGTCAACCGGGCGAGTCGGGGCCGCCACCGCGCCGGATCGCCGCCGGACGCCACATCGGCACGGTCGACGTACACCACGCCGTGAGCTTCCTGACCGATGAAACCGACCACGACCGGCTCCACCTCGGCGTCGACCGTGAGCACCGGGGCGAGCGCCAGCCCGCCGGAGTCGCCCGCCGTGACATCCAGGCCAAGCTCGGCCGAGCCGTACCGCGCCACCTCGCCGAGCCCCTTGCGCCCGTGGACCAGCTTCAGCCCGATCGACTCAGCCTCATCGAGCGACGACCACAACCGCAGCGAAGGGAACTCGCTCAGGTCCAGCCATCGCTGATTGGAGCCGTAGTAGGCGTACCCGCGATCGTGCGCCTGGTGCAGCGCATAGAACTCCAGGAGCAGACGACGGTGGGACTCGATGTAGTCTCCGTAGTACTGCAGCGACGCCAGGCGGGACCAGTCCAGCGACCCGCCGATCCAACCGGTCTTGCCCGGCTCCACCAACCGGACCCGTGGCTTCAGCCGTGGCCGAACCGCAGAGGCGCCTCGGCGGGCGGAGGTGCGGCCCTGCTCGTACAGCGACAGCTCCAGCGCCAACGGCGTGCCACTGGAATGGCTGACATGGGCAGCGTCGACGAGCGACGCCAAGGATCGCTCCCACGCGGCCGGCACAGCGTCGCCTGGCCCGGCCCCGAGCGGGTCGTCGCTGTGCATCGCGGCGAGCACCAACGCCGCGACATGTTTGCAATCCGCCCCGACCGGACAACCGCAACACCCGCTCTCAAACCGCAACACCCCACCCGCGGAAGCGAAGTGGGCGTGGGTGTCATAGCCCTTGCCGCCACTGCCGTGCACCAGCCCGGTCAACAGATCCGGCGATCCCCATTCGAATCCAGCGACCATCCCCTGCTGGGCATACCTGACGCCCTTCACGTAGGAGCGGGAACCAACGACTGCCGCCACGTCCTGCGGCTCGACCTCAAGCTCGACACGCACGGCGCCACCGTAGCGGCGTGGTCCGACAGGACAGACGCGACATGCCGTCACCCAGGAAGACGGCCACGAGATCAGGCCCCAACGAGCCCCTGGCAGTACGCGAACAGGCCCGCAAGAAGACCAGCGGTTCGTGTAGATGCAGTTGGGCCCCGTCGGGGCACCACGACGTCTACCCGGCACGCCGAAGGTCTGTGACACCGCCTAAAGGGCTATCTTGGTCCCCGGACGATATGCGATCTGGAGCGAGCGGTGCTTGACCTGAGCAGACTTGACCTGGACGAAATCGCCACTGCGCTCGCGGACCAGACCGGGGACGAGCACCGATGGCTCATCCATCCCGAGACCGGGGAGATCGTGTTCTGGACGGCGGAGGGAGGGATCGACGGGGAGACACCCGTCGACTTCGACGAGTTGGATCTGGTCGGCATCGAGCCGCTGCCGTCCTACGTCTGGTACCAGGACATGGCCAACTTCGCCGAACGGATCAGCGACGACCGCGCCGGGCGCAGGCTGGAGCGCGCAATCCAGGGCAGGGGCGCGTTCCGCAGGTTCAAGGACGAGCTGCACGAGGAGTATCCCGACCTGCTGCCGGCCTGGTACGCCTTCCGCGACGCGCGCGCCAACCGCCGCGCGGTCGAGTGGCTCATGGACAACTCGCTCATCGACGACGACACGGCGGGCCGCTATCTGACCGACCACCCAGACCCATAGCTGCCCTGAGCTCAGAAGCCTTCGGCTCACTCCCTGGTCAGAGCGCATCGACGCTACGCCCATCAGCGACTCGACTGCTGCGGGTGTCTCCCTTCGCCATCTTCAGCAACACGCATGCGATGATGGCCAACCTAAACCGTTACTGATTTCGTACATGAACGGAACACCGAGCTTTCGAGAATCTACCTGTTGGTATAGAATCCATACATGGCCCTGAGCATCAAGAGCCCCGAGGCGGACCGGCTCGCACGCGAGCTAGCGACACGTACCGGCGAAACCCTCACCGAGGCAGTCGTCACGGCGCTGCGCGAGCGACTCGCGCGTCAAACCGGCCGCACCCGGGCGTTGCCACTACGCGAGGAGTTGAGCGCGATCCGGCACCGGTGCGCCACCCTCCCCGTGCTAGACCACCGCACCCCCGACGAAATCCTCGGATACGACGAGCGAGGGCTGCCCATCTGATGGTGATCGACACATCCGCCCTAGTCGCGATGCTCACCGACGAACCCGGCGCGGAGAGTTTCGAAGCCGCTGTCGAGACGGATCCGGTGAAGCTGATGTCCACAGCCTCACTCGTGGAGACAGCAATCGTGATCGAATCACGCTACGGCGAGCCGGGCGGCCGCGAACTCGACCTCTGGCTACATCGAGCCGGAGTCGACCTGGTGCCCCTCAGCGCCGACCACGCGGACACCGCCCGGCTGGCATACCGGCAGTTCGGCAAGGGCCGCCACGCCGCAAGTCTCAACTACGGTGACTGCTTCGCCTACGCGTTGGCGAAGGTGAGCGGCGAACCACTGCTGTTCAAGGGCAACGACTTCAGCCGCACTGACATCACCCCGGCGATGCCTTCATAGCGTGGCCTAAAACATGCGCCCACCCCGCCGACCTCGGGCGAGCAGGAGCCGTGCCCTGCCGACCTTTGGACCGCACGCCCATTGCTATGGCGCGGTGAGGCC
Organism: Micromonosporaceae bacterium; assembly: GCA_050701655.1. Lineage (GTDB taxonomy): Bacteria > Actinomycetota > Actinomycetes > Mycobacteriales > Micromonosporaceae > WHSM01. The sequence continues at coordinate 2,899 of JBOGDG010000123.1, read as the reverse complement.
CTCCAGGGGGCCGCGCAGGAAGTAGAGGACGAAGAGGGCGGCGACCACGTACAGCAGGGGGTGGACCTGGCGGGACTTGCCGCTGGCCAGCTTGAGCAGCACGTACACCACCACACCCGCGCCGATGCCGTTCGAGATGGAGTACGTGAAGGGCATGATCACGATGGTGAGGAACGCCGGAATCGCGATCTCGTAGTCGGTCCAGCTGATGGTGCGTACACCCATCATCATCAGGAAGCCGACCACCACCAGAGCCGTGGTCGCGGCCTCGAACGGGACGATCGTCACCAGCGGCGACAGGAACGTGGCCAGCAGGAACAACACGCCGGTGACCACCGAGGCGATCCCGGTCCGGGCGCCCTCCGCGACACCGGCCGCCGACTCGATGTACGCGGTGTTGCTGGAGGTGCTGGCGGCGCCGCCGGCCGCCGCGGCGATCGAGTCGACGAGCAGGATCTCTTTGGTACGTGGCGGATTGCCCTGCTTGTCGATCAGCCCGCCCTCCTGGCCGACCGCGACCATGGTGCCCATGGTGTCGAAGAAGTCGGTGAGAAGCAGCGTGAAGACGAACAGCAGCGCCGCGATCCAGCCGGCCCGCTCCCAGGAGCCCAGCACGTTGAACCTGCCGATCAGCGAGAAGTCCGGCAACGCGAACACGGTCTCCGGCCACGTCGGTACGTTCAGCTGCCAGCCGGTCGGGTTCTTGCCGCCCAGCGACGGGCCCACCTTGGCGAACAGCTCCACCACGATCGCCAGCAGCGTGGTGCCGATGATGCCGATCAGGATCGCGCCCTTGACCTTGCGTACCACCAGGATCAGCATCACCAGCAGGCCGATCACGAACACCAGCGTGGGCCAGCCGAGCAGCTTGTTGCCGATGCCGAGCCCGACCGGCACCGGCGTGCTGGCGGCATCCGGGACCCGCCGCACGATGCCGGCGTCGACCAGCCCGATCAGCGTCAGGAACAGCCCGATACCGACCCCGATCGCGGTCTTCAGCTGGGTCGGCACCGCCTTGAACACCGCGCTACGCAGCCCGGTGAGCACCAGTACGGTGATCACCAACCCCTCGATCACCACCAGTCCCATCGCGTCGGCCCAGGTCATCAGCGGCGCGATCTCGAAGGCCACCATCGCGTTCACGCCGAGCCCGGCGGCCAGCGCCAGCGGGAACCGCGCGATGACGCCCATCAGGATCGACATCAGCCCCGCCACCAGCGCGGTCGCCGCGGCCAGCTGTGCCTGGTCCAGCTGAGCCTTGTCGCCGTCGAACGCGCTGCCAAGGATCAGCGGGTTGAGCACCACGATGTACGCCATCGTGAAGAAGGTCGCGAGCCCGCCCCGGAGCTCCCTGGCGTACGTCGACCCGCGGGCGGTGACCTCGAAGAAGCGGTCCACTGTGGTGGCTGCGGTGGTCTGGGGTTTCGCCATGGTGTCCTCGCCCAAGGTCGGTTATCCCGCGCTGCTCGTGGCCGCATAGTGCCGATCTTGACCCCGGTACGTCAACACCCGCTGCGCGGCGAAACCGGGCTTTTACAGCCAGCCTTGGCGTACGGCGGCGACGCCGGCCTGGAAACGGGTCTCGACGCCGAGTTTCGCGGTGAGTTCGCGGACCCGGCGGTGGGCGGTACGCGGGCTGAAGTCCATCAGCCTCGCGATGGTCTCGTCGGTGGCACCGGAGGCGAGCAGCGCCAGGATCCGGCGTTCCTCGTCGGTCGGCTCCCCCGCCGGCGGCCGCTCCGGCGGCAGCGCGCCGGGCCCGAACGGCACCGCCGCCTGCCACAGGTCGGCGAACACCCGGGCCAGCGCCCCGACCAGGGACGAGTGGCGTACCAGCAGGGAGCGATCGATGGTGTGGGCGGTGACCTGCAACGGGATCACCGCCACCGCACGGTCCACGATCACCATCTTCATCGGTACGCCGAGCGCGGTGCGCGCCCGTGCGCCGCGCGCCACCAGATCGCTGATCAACTCCAGGTTGCCCGGAATGTTCAGCGCGGAACGGTCGTACACGGCGTGGTAGCTGACCCCGTGGGTGAGCCGTTCCCGCTCGATCTGACCGGACCAGCCGCGGTGCGCGTACGGGGGTTTCACGACGGCGAGGATCTCCCGGCGGGCGCCGCGCAGCAGCCCGTCCACCATCCGCCGGGTCTCGTCGGGGCCGACCAGCACCTCGGGCGCACCGTCGGGGGCCAGCCGCGCCGCCGGGATCCGGCACCGGGCAGCCGCCATCCGCTGCCGGTACGCGCGGTGCCGCTCGGTGAGCATCTCGGCGGCGGTGTCGGGGGCGACCTTGGCGGCGTACCGGGGCGGCGAGCCGTCGATCAGCTGCACCAGCCCGTCGGCCTGCAGCCGGCGCAGCGACTCGGTGATCTCCTCGTCGGTGACGGCGGCGACCACCGGGGACAGCTCGGGCGCGGTGGCGTGCGGGCGATGTTGCAGCACCAGGCAGATCGCCGCGTCGATGGCATCCATCTCCGGTCTCGTCTCCACCGCCGTCCTCCCCCAGATCAGACGGACCACTCCTGACAACACACGGTAGTTGGCGGCGACAAGTCCGTACACAAAGGAATTCTTATATTTGTCTCAAGACCCCCTAAAGAGACCGTCCAGGCAGCGTCTGGCTGCCCGGACGGTCTCGCGGGGAGGTTACTCTGCGCTACAGACCGGCCGTGAAGACCAGGTCCGCAGGCGTACCTTCCGGGGCGTTCTGGATGACGTCCTTCGACGCGTTCTCGGTCAGCCAGGTAATCAGTTCGTCGGAGCTGACATCACCGTTGGCGCTCTTGTAGAGCGCCGCGACACCGGCCATGTGCGGGCTGGCCATCGAGGTGCCGCTGATGGTGTTCTCGCCGCCGTCGAGCCAGGCGGAGGTGATGTCCACGCCGGGGGCGTAGCC
>JBOGDG010000122.1:0-7884 GCA_050701655.1 Micromonosporaceae bacterium | reverse complement strand
GCGGCGGGCTGGGCTACTCGGCCGGCGTGGACGGGCGGCTGCGCAGCGAGATGACGTAGTCGTCGGGGGCCCCGGCGTGGCGGGCGGCGTCGGCCAGCTCGCGCAGATACCACGGGGTGGGCAGGCCGCCCTCGTAGCCGTCGAAGACGTACAGCCAGGCGGCTTTGTCGCCGTCGAGGGTCGCCACCTGCAGGTGCAGCTTGCGGTAGAGCCCGGAGTTGCTGCCCTCGAGGTCGTCGAGCGTCTTCAGATCGAAGTCGTGTACGTCGTACAGCGCGACGAACACGCGCGAACTCGGATCCTCCACCACCGTGGCGACCGGGCTCTCCCAGCCGAGATCCTCGCCGGCGAAAGTCAGTCGCCAGCCCTCCAGCCAGCCGGTGCCCACCAACGGGGAGTGCGGGCAACACGCCCGCATCCTGCCGGGATCCAGGTTGGAGCCGTACGCGGCGTACAACGACACGACTGCGACCCTAGCTTCCCGTACCCGATGTGCGCAGCCTAACGACAGGCTGCCGGGCTCCGGCCCTGTCGTGCACCAGGTTCTCAGCATCGCGCCGCTCCGGGCTACCGGCGGGTGGGTACGCCCGACCGGTAGTTCGCCGCGGTGGCGAGGCTGCCGGCGACCAGCGCGGTGAGTACGCCCGCCATCTGGATCCAGGTCCCGATCTGGGTGCCGGTGCCGTGCTCGCCGAGGAAGTTCGGGATGCCGTCGGGGCTGATCAGGAAGCCGACCGTGACGAACAGGCCCAAGAACGCGCCGACTGCCGGTGCCCAGCGGTATCTGGTGCCCGCCAGCGCCAGGAACGCCGCACCGGCGAGCAGAATGACGATCCCGGGCGGCGGGTAGATGGGAAACTCGACGCCGGAGGCCCACAGCACGGTGACGCCGATGGCGCCGGCGACCAGGCCGACGATCGTGGTGAGCAGCGGGCCGGACCAGGTACGCGAGTTCATGGTAGGTCCTCCTCGGTCGATCTTGATTGGGTTCTCGGTCCATCCTGGGGACGCGCTACCGGGTCCGTCGTCATCCCGGGGGAGGCATCCGCGATACCGCGGCGGGCGTACGGCCGCGCCCCACCGGGGTGGGGGAGAATGCAGCGGTCGGGCCAATGCGAGGTCCGGCTAGTGCGAGGAGGATCAGTGGCGCGCACTGTGGTGATCGGCGGCGGCCCCGCGGGGTACGAGGCGGCGTTGGTCGCCGCGCAGCTCGACGCCGAGGTGACCGTGGTCGAACGGGACGGGGCCGGCGGTGCCTGCGTGATCTCCGACTGCGTACCGAGCAAGACCTTCATCGCCTCCGCCGACGCGGTCACCGCCGTCCGTGAGTCCGTCAAGCTGGGGGTACGGGTGGACGGCCTGGTCGCCCACCCCGACGCCGCCGCCGTACACCAGCGGGTACGCGATCTGGCGGCGGCGCAGTCCGAGGACGTACGCGCGAAGCTGGTCAAGGCCGGGGTGCGGTACGTGCCCGGCACCGCCCGACTGGGCGACGACACGGTCGGACACACCCACCGGGTGGCGATCGAGCCGGCCGAAGGGCCTCGGTTCCACATCGACGCGGACGCCGTACTGGTCGCCACCGGCGCCACCCCGCGGGTGTTGCGCGGCGCGGAGCCCGACGGCGAGCGGATCCTCACCTGGCGCCAGGTGTACGACCTGGACGAGCTGCCCGAGAAGCTGATCGTGGTCGGCTCCGGGGTCACCGGCGCGGAGTTCGCGAGCGCGTACCTGGCGATGGGGGTCGACGTCACGCTGGTCTCCAGCCGGGACCGGGTGATGCCGCACGAGGACGCCGACGCGGCGATGGCGATCGAGAAGGTCTTCACCGACCGTGGCATGAAGATCCTGTCCCGGTCCCGCGCCAACGCGGTACGCCGGGTCGGCGACGGCGTCGTGGTGGAGCTCTCCGACGGCACCACGGTGGAGGGCAGCCACGCGCTGATGACGGTCGGCTCGGTGCCGAACACCGTCGGCGTCGGCATCGAGGAGTACGGCGTGAAGCTCGGTGACGGCGGCTTCGTCGCGATCGACCGGGTGTCCCGTACGAACGTGCCGGGGATCTACGCCGCGGGGGACTGCACCGGCGTACTGATGCTGGCCTCGGTGGCGGCGATGCAAGGCCGGATCGCGATGTGGCACGCGCTCGGGGAGGCGGTCTCGCCGCTGCGGCTGCACTCGGTCTCGGCGAACGTGTTCACCGACCCGGAGCTGGCCACCGTCGGGGTCACCCAGGACGAGGTCGACTCCGGCAAGGTGCCGGCCCGGGTGGTGATGCTGCCGCTGGACGGCAACGCGCGGGCGAAGATGTTCGGCATCGAGGACGGGTTCGTGAAGCTGTTCTGCCGGCCGGCGTCGGGGCTGGTGATCGGCGGCGTCGTGGTGGCGGCGAAGGCGAGCGAGCTGATCCTGCCGATCACGCTCGCCATCCGGCACAGGCTCACCGTCGACCAGCTGGCGCAGACCATCACGATCTACCCGTCGCTGTCCGGCTCGATCAGCGAAGCCGCCCGCCAGCTGATGCAACAAGAATCGGACTAGTCACCCGCATGCATCTACGAGTCGTTGATGCGTGCGGCCAGTACCGGAATCGCGGCAATCTTCTCGCTACTGAGTTGGTTCCAGATGAGACCGGCGGGGCGTCGCGGTGGCCCGCACTCGATGACCTCGTCCGGGGTCACGATCAAGTCCACCCTGAAGTCGTGCTCGGTCTCCGGCAGTTCGTCGTTAAGCACCTGCATCGGGTGCACGGTTGTCACGATGGTCGTGTTCGGACCGATCAGGCCCGACTCCTGCAGCAGCGCCACCTCGATGTCCGAGTAACCGGCACCCTTGCCGAGGCGTACACCTTGTCGGTTGACTGCGACACTGCCGCACACGACGAGGTCGACCGGCTGCATGTCTTCCACCCCGACGTGAGGCGCTATCGTCGCGGCAATCACGCTCGACGCTGCCTCAGTCGGCGATACATTCAGCCTTGCCGGATCGAGCAGGAAGAAGGGCAATTCGTCGGCCAACCTGGGCACGGCCATGTAGACGAGCTTGCCCTCGGCCAGGGCGCGCGCCCGTACCGGAAGTTGCGCCTTGTCGGGTACCGCCTTCACCACCCGTGCGGCCTGCCAGACGGGCAGCGTGGCGAGCCGATCGGCTGCGGCCTCAGCACCGTAGAAGGCAGGTATGCGGCCATGCACGCCAGACGGGACAGCCCGCTCCTGTTCAAGCAGCGTCCAGACGCGTTGGCGAATCGCATGCTTGGCCTGATCCGTGTCCGCGCTTTCCAACGGTGCTCCTTATGTCGCTGCCATGAGGGCGAGCAGCCGATCGTAGACGTCATGAACAGCACCAACGTGCCGCCAGGGTCGTAGTTCCCCTCCGGCCCCGAACACGATATTCAGTCCGCCTCCGCCGCGGTTCAGCTCGCTTCTCTTCGTCGTGCGGTGTATCTCACCGCGGGTTCAGCGCCCGACGCGCCGCGTTGATCACATTGTGGGCGTCGGCACCGTACACCGCGGATTCCTGGAGCGCCTTCCAGGTGCGGAGGTATAGCGAGATGCAGTCGGCGTCGTCGAGCCACAGTTCCGCATGCCAGATCTCGGTGACCACTTGGCGATCGTCGTAGATCCAGAAGCCGGTGCCGGGCGGAACCTTCAGCGATGCGCTGAGCGGCACAATGCCCAGCTCCACAGTGTCCATGCCGATGACCCCCGTAAGGCGGTCGAGTTGGGTAGTGAGCACGGAAGGCGGGCAGACCAGGGAGCGCAGTACCGGCTCCCACAGGATGATGTGATAGCGCCTGCCTGAGCCGTAGAGAAACTCCTGCCGCTTCATGCGAGACCGAACGGCTTCCTCGACGTCCCGCGGTGATCTGTGCAGTTCGGCAGAACGAGTAAGTACGGCGCGTGCGTAGTCGGGCGTCTGGAGCACACCGACGATCCACGAGGACTCCCACGCGCGCAGCACGGTGGACTTTGCCTGAGCCTCGTTATGGACGTCCTGCACAGGCCTGTGCCCGCCGACAAGCTGCCGCCGCCAGGAACGAACATGCGACTCGAACCCTGCAAGCCGGGCCCGCAACTCCTCGTAGGACTCGGGCTGACCGCACGCCTCTGCCCACTTGCACAGGTCTTCGGAGGTCGCTGTCTGCTGACCGTGCTCCAGCTTCGAGATCTTCGAGTTGGGCCAGCCGAGCTTGTGGGCGAGTGCTGTACCGGTGAGCCGGCCGTCAGGAGCCGTGAGCCGGAGTTCCCGGAGCCGCAACCCGAGCGCTTCGCGTGCCCGCTGATAGTCCGTGCTCACTGGTGCACACCTGCTCTACTCCTCCTTCGCGGTCATGCCAGCCGCGAACACCTTGTACGGAACGGCGTAGTGCTGCGCGATGTCACGCAGCCGGTTGTACTGATTGACGGCCGCCGGTTCCGTGATCAGTTCGGCGCCCGTGAGGTTGTCGTCATAGTCGAAGATGCACAGCGCGACGATGTGAGAGTCAAAGATCCAGAAGTCTTCGTCAGGGAGGTTGACGCGCTTGGCGTCCGCGCGCCACATGTTGCGGACGTCTTCGCCCAGTGCGGCGTTCTTCTGCGCGTGCGCGAGAAGGTACAGCTGTCCCGTGGTGGGCGGGTCATCGACGATGCGGACACGGCCGACGGCCGCGCCGTCCTCCGTCTTCGCGCGGATCGTGCGGCTCCATGGGGTGTCCAGATCCCACGTCGGTGCTTCGCCGCGTACGAACTGGGCGTACGTCCTGGTGGTTTCGTCGACCGCGTAGCGGGTGCGCATCTCCAGATGCCATGCGCTGTGCTGGAAGTTCTCGAAGAGCCGGGCGAATTGCTCCGGGTCGAGGATGCGCGGCTCGGTGTCCCGGTCACGCGGCCCGAAGTCGATCAGAGTGTTGCGCGGTACCACAATCGGTACTTCATCCTCGTCGAGGTGCTCAAGCTGGGCGATGTCCTCGGGGTCGGTGAGCCGGGGCCCGTGCACGATGACGTCGCCCGTGTCGAGGTCTTCGTGCACTGCGGGGCAGCTGCCCTCGCCGCTGCCCGTGCCGTTGAAGCGCAGCCGTCGAGCCATGATCAGATCCTTCCTTCGGGGACTGATCGACCCAGCATCACCAAGCGGTGCGCCCGGAGCCACATGGTCTTCCCACCCTCGTGAGAAATATCGAGGGAAGCAAGGGAGAGCACGAGAAAAATCGAGAAAAGCGCATGGTGTGTCCCAATCCCCTGTCCCTAGCGTCGCGGTCATGGTCACAGCACATGAGCCACAGCAGACCGTCGATCGCGAAGCGGAGACAGCGTTCTGCGCGGCGGTTCACTACCAAGGGTTGTGTGCAGGTTACGGCTCAGCACACACGCGCGGCAACGGAGGCAGCGGCGATCATGCGTCACCAGCGCACGCACATCTACCAGGTACGCCCCGCCATCGGCGGTCCTCCGTTGCTCACGTCGACCGTGGACCGGCAGGCCGGGACGATCACCGCGACAGTGGCAGATGGCGGGGCGGTCACGATGGACGTGGTCACCGCGCGGGCGATGTGGATCGTCATCAACGAGCCGTCTACCAGGAGAGGTCGCTGCGCGCGGACGGGCCGACGTTGACCTTGGAGTGCGACCGGGGCACTGGGCGTTCGGTCACCGTGCGACGGGACACGTGATGGGTGCGCTCTCCACGGAGCGATTCGCGTCGTACGCCCGGGATCAGATCCGGATGGCCGACGTTCTCCTCGCCTACCACGCCGGGTACGGGCCGATCTGCTCGTGTGGACGCATCGTCCCGTGTTCGGTCGCTCTCGCAGTGATCAAGCGGCGAATGCACTTCATTGACGCGCTGGCCCGGCTCACAGCAGAGCCGGCGGTGGGTCGAGCTCGGGTCGGGGCCTAGCGGCTAGCTGCCGAGCGCCAGCATTACGTCGTCCACCTCGACGGTACGCAGCAGCGTGGAGCTCGGGCGCTCACCGGACCGCATGCTCTCCGACACCGCCTTGCGCAGCCGCTGCGACTGCGCCTTGCGGATGCTTTCGAAGAGTTTGCGCGCCTCCCGGGCGTTACCGAAGTTGGGGCCGCGCTCCATGTGGTGGAAGTGCTCGGTGATCGCCGCCATCGCGTCCTCGGTGCAGAGGTAGTCGTCGGACTTGGCGATCCGGTCGATGATCTCCACCAGCTGCTCGGGGTCGTAGCTCTCGAACTCGATGGTCTTCGCGAACCGGGACGCCAGACCGGGGTTGGCGTCCAGGAACTCGGCCATCTCCTTGCTGTACCCGGCGACGATCACTACGATCTCGTGCCGGTGGTCTTCCATCAGCTTCACGATGGTGTCGATCGCTTCCTGACCGAAGTCACCGCCGGAGCCGAAGGACCGCGACAGGGTGTACGCCTCGTCGATGAACAGCACACCGCCCATCGCGGTCTCGAACACCTCAGAGGTCTTCTCCGCGGTGTGGCCGAGATACTGGCCGACCAGGTCGCGCCGCCCGACCTCTTTGAAGGTGCCCTTGGCGAGGATCCCGAGCGCGGCGAGCAGCTGGCCGTAGATCCGGGCGACGGTGGTCTTACCGGTGCCGGGCGGGCCGGCGAACACCAGGTGGTTACTGGTGGCGGTGACCGAGAGCCCGGCGCTGCGCCGCCACTCGTTGACCTGGATCTCGTCGATGATCGCCTTGACCTCGTCCTTGACGCCGTCCAGGCCGATCATCCGGTCCAGATCGGCGAGCAGGTCCTCGATCCTGCCTTCGTCCTTCTCGCCCGCGGTGGCGGCCGCCTGGGCGCCCACCATCGGCTTCTGGCTGGACTCTTTGTCCTTGAGGTCGGTGACGGTGATATCGGCACCGGGTGGCACCTCCACCGGCGGTACGGCGGTGTTGGTGACCGTGCAGTCCTCCACCTCGCCCTGGCAGCCGGGGCCGAACCAGATGCCGACATTCTGGGTGTCGTGCACCCAGCACCGGCGGATCTTCGGGTTGCTGTTGTGCGCCACCCCGATGCCGACGCCGCCGGTCTGCGAGATGTCGCAGCCTTCGATAACCGGCTTGCCGTACTGGTAGATGTAGATGCCGCGGTAGCCGCAGGAGCTGATCGTGGTGCTGGTGATCACCGGGTCGGCGCCCATCCGTACGATGATCCCGTCCTCGGCGATGTCGGTGATCTCGCACGCCTCGACGGTGCCGCCGGCATCTTCGATCACCAGCCCGTACCGCCCGGAGAGCTTCGACTTCACGATCTGGAACTCGACCTGGTCACGCAGGTTGATGCCGGCGTCGAGGTTGGACTTGAGCTGGCACTCCTCGACCCGCAGCTTGCCGCCGCGGGCGTCGACCGCGTGTCCGTCGTTGCCCTCCAGGATGAGCTGGTGCAGCCCGACCGAGCCGCCCTTCACCATCACCACCGGCTCGTACGGCGAGGACGCCCTGATCACGACATTCGCAGCGCCGTCGGCGGCGATCGTCAGGCGCCGGTTGGTGAGCGTCAGCGACTCCGCGTACTCGCCCTCGCCCACAGAGATCACCGCGTCGTCCGGGGCAGCTTCGATTGCTTCTCGGATCGTCGGGAACGCCCCGTGCTCGACCGACGAGACCTTGAGAGTGCGCGCCATCGCTCCGTGTGGGGTAGGTGGGTGGTCAGACAGACAGCCTAAGCGGCTCCTCAGACAGTATCGCGAGCATCGGCAACCGGACGGACCGGATCAGCTCTTGATTTCACACAGCACCGCGCCGGCGGTGACCACGTCACCCACCGTGGCGGCGAGCCCGGTCACCGTACCGGCCTTGTGGGCGGAGAGCGGCTGCTCCATCTTCATCGCCTCCAGCACCACCACCAGGTCACCCTCGGCGACCTCCTGGCCCTCCTCGACGGCGATCTTCACGATGGTGCCCTGCATCGGGCTGGCCAGCGC
>JBOGDG010000121.1:0-7986 GCA_050701655.1 Micromonosporaceae bacterium | reverse complement strand
CGGTGGCGCCGTGCAGGGAGATCCGCGCGTCGGGACGGGCCGCGCGGATCTCTCCGACCAACCGCTCCCGCAGCCGCGCCGCGAGCCCCGTACGCACCGACCGGACCGGCGCGGCCAGCTCACCCAGCACCTCGTCCACAGTGGACGCCTCGCCGGCAGGGCTGGCGAACGCGGCGGGAGCGGAGCCGGCGGGCGCGGTGGGAGCGGAGTCGATGGGCGCAGTGCCGGCGCCGGGTGAGGCGGCGCCCAGTGCGGCGTGGACCACGGATCGGAGCTGGTCGGGGTCGATGCCTGCGGTACGGTACAGCCGCTCGCAGGCAGCGCAGAAGCAGAGCGACAGCAGCGCCCGCTGTACGTCGGTCCACGCCGCGAACTCCAGCTTGTCGTGGTGCCCGCCGTGGTCGATCCCGAGCGGGCCGCACGCCTCCAGGATCACGCCGTCCGGCTCGCCCAGCTCGAGGATCTCGCCGACCAGCGTGGCGCAGTAGTCGGCCACCTCGTCGGAAGCCGGGCAGAGGGCGTACTCATAGGATTCGCCGAAGGCGTTGCGGACCGTGAGGTCGGGATGGCCGGCGCCGAGCCGGGAGTTGTGGGTGAGCACGATCCAGGCGTGCACCCCCAACCCGGCGCCGCGCACCGCGTCCCGGGACTGCTCGAACGACCCGGGCCAGCTGGGCGCGGCGGGCACCAGCCGGGCGCCGCGCCAGGCCGCCGTACGTACCGGTACGTAGAGCGCGGCGTGCGAGGCGACGAGCGTACGGCGGGTCGGGTGCAGCGGCGTGGCGGCGCGGGTGGTGTGGTAGCTGGCCGCGACCGCAACCGCGTCCACGCCCAGCTCGACGGCCCGCCCGGCCGCCGCCGGATCATCAAAGTCCCAGGGGTACGCATATCCAACCGCACTCACCATCGGGGCTTCTTCCGTTCGTAGTCGGGGTGCAGCCGGCGCATGTAGCCGGTGTCGTCGCGGTTGCGGATGCCGCAGGCGAGGTACTGCTCGTGCAGCCGCGCGAGGGCGTCGGGGTCGAGCTCAACGCCAAGCCCTGGAGCCGTCGGCACTGCCACCGCCCCGGCGCTGAATCCCAGCGCCCCGTCGGCGATCACATCCTGCGTCTTCCACGGCCAGTGGGTGTCGCAGGCGTACGTCAGGTTGGGCGTCGCGGCGGCCAGGTGCACCATCGCGGCGAGGCTGATCCCGAGGTGGGAGTTGGAATGCATCGACAGCCCGAGCCCGAAGCTGTCGCAGATCCCGGCGAGGGTGCGGGACCGCTGCAACCCGCCCCAGTAGTGATGATCGGAGAGCACCACCTGTACGGCGTCGGCCAGCACCGCGGGCCGCAGGTGCTCGAACGCCACGACGCACATGTTGGTGGCCAGCGGCATCGGCGCCTCCCGCGCCACCGCTGCCATCCCCTCGATCCCGGGGGCCGGATCTTCGAGGTACTCGAGAACACCGTCCAACTCGCGAGCCACCCGCGCCGAGGTCTCCGGGGTCCACGCGGCGTTCGGGTCCAGCCGCAGCGGGTGGTCGGGGAAGGCGTCGCGCAGCGCGTGGATCGCCTCGATCTCGCGGGCGGGCTCGAAGACCCCGCCCTTGAGCTTGATGGCGGTGAAGCCGTACCCCTCGATCATCGTGCGGGCTTGGGCCACGATGCCGGAAGGGTCGAGCGCCTCCCCCCACTCGTCCGGCGCCGCGCCGGGGTGGCCGGCCCACTTGTAGAACAGGTACGCCGAGAACGGCACCGCGTCCCGTACCGCCCCGCCGAGCAGATCCGAGACCGGGCGCCCGAGCGCCTTGCCCTGTACGTCCAGGCACGCCACCTCGAACGGGGAGAACACCCGGTCGACGGTGCCGCTGGCGGTGATCATGCCGGTCAGCCCGTGCCCGTCGGCGCCGGTCTCGCCGGCGACCGTCCCGTCGACCGCCGCGAAGCCCCGGTTGAGCGCGAACACGTCCAGCCCGGTCAGCGCGTCAGCGGCGGCGCGGAGCCGCTTCAGGTGGGCTTCGTCGGCGTACGTCTCGCCGAGGCCGACCAGCCCGGAGTCGGTGTGCAGCTGGATGACGGCGCGCAGGGCGTACGGCTCGTGCACCCCGACGGCGTTCAGCAGCGGCGGATCGGTGAACGCGACCGGGGTGATCTCGATCCGGGTGATCTTCACTCCGCCACCTCCCGGGCCAGCGCCAGACCGGCGTCCACAATGGACTTCAGCTGGGCGAGGTGCTCCGGGCTGGGGTCGAGCAGCGGGGGCCGTACGCCGCCCACGTCCAGGCCGCGCAGCCGTACCGCCGCCTTGATCAGCGAGACCGCGTACCCCGGGACCTGCTCGCGTAGCTCGACCAGCGGGTGGAAGAGCTCGTCCATGAACCGGCCGACCAGCGCGTCGTTTCCGCTGGTCACCGCGCGGTAGAACGCCAGCGACGCCTCGGGCGCGAAGCAGAACACCGCCGAGGAGTAGAGCTCCACCCCGACCGCCCGGTACGCCGGCACCGTGGTCTCGGCGGTCGGCATCCCGTTGAAGAACTGGAACTGCTTGCCGGTGCCGTGCAGCGCGTCGCGCACCGCGCCAACGATCCGGGAGAGCAGATCCAGGTCGCCCACGCCGTCCTTGAAGCCGTGCACGGTGGGCAGCCGCGAGACCGCGACCGCGGTCGCCGGATCGAACCGGGCCGTGCCGCGGTGGTAGACGATCAGCGGCAGCTCCGAGGCCGCCGCAACTTCGCGGGTGTACGCCACCAGCCCTTCCGGCGGCGCCGCCACCAGGTACGGCGGGAGCAGCAGCAGCCCGTCGGCGCCGGCGGACTCGGCGGTGGCGGCGTACCGCTGGGCGAGCGGGAGGGCGGAGCCGGTGCCGGCGTACACCGGGACCTGGCCGTCGGTGACCTGCACGGCGGTGGCGACCACCTGCGCGTACTCGTACGGGTCGAGGGCGTGGAACTCTCCGGTGCCGCAGGCGACGAAGACACCACCCGGGCCGGCGGCCAGGCCGTTACGCAGGTGCTCGGCGAGCGCGTCGAGGTTCACCGCGCCCCGCTCGTCGAACGGGGTCACCGGGAAGAACAACACTCCGTCGAGCTCTGGCACGTCCGGGGCCTCCCTGCTGGTGATGTTCACATATCTGAACACTGGTCATACTTGCGAACGAGAGCCGGAACTGTAAGACTGCCGCCGGTCACTGTCAAGACAACCATTCCGGGGGTACGAAGCCCCGGCAACGCCGCCCCGAGGGAGTGCACGATGACCACCTCACAGGCGCCCGCCACCACCACCGGGCGGCCGGAGTCCGCCACCAACGGGCGGCCGGAGTCGGTGAAGTCCGCCGACCGCACGGTCGACGTGCTGGAGCTGCTCGCGGCGACCGAGGGCCGGTTGACGCTGAGCGAGCTGCAACGCCGGCTCGGTGTGCCGAAGTCGAGTCTGCACGGCATCCTGCGTACCCTGCTCGCCCGCGGGTGGGTACGTACCGACGAGCGGGGCACCGCGTACGGGATCGGGCTGCGGGCGCTGCGGGTCGGGTCGGCGTACCTGGACCGCGACCCGGTGGTACGCGCCGCCGGCACCGTACTCGCCCGGGTACGGCGCCAGCTCGACGAGACCGTACACCTGGCCCGGCTGGACGGCACCGAAGTCGTCTACCTCGCCAGCCGGGAGTCCCAGCACCACCTGCGGGTCACCTCCCGGATCGGCCGCCGGCTGCCCGCGTACGCCACCGCGCTCGGCAAGGCGCTGCTCGCCGCCCGGGACTGGGAGCAGGCTGCCCTGCTGCTGCCCGAACGCCTCACCGCGCTCACCGCGCAGACCGTCACCGATCCCGAGCTGCTCCGGGAGGAGTGGCGGGAGACCCGGCTGCGCGGCTGGGCGTACGAGGCGGAGCAGAACACCCCGGGGCTGGTCTGCTTCGGGGTGGCGCTGCCCGGACAGCCCGCGATCGACGCGATCAGCTGCTCGGTGCCACGGATCCGGCTCACCGACGCGCACCAGACCGAGATCGTCGAGGCGCTCACCGGCGCCGCCGAGGAGATCGCCGCACTCGCCAGCGCCCACCACTGACCGCTGCGCCCCGCGGCGCGGACTGACCGCTGGCCCCGCGGCGCGGACTGACCGCCGCACCCGGGCGCGGCCCGAACCACCTCAGAGGGAGTACGAAATGACCGAGCGGATTCTGATCACGGGCGCGGCTGGCGGCATCGGCACCGCGATGCGCTCCCGGATGGCCCGCGACGGCCGTACGCTGCGGCTGGTCGACATCGCGGCGCTGTCCGACCCGGCGCCCGGCGAGGAGCTGGTGACCGCCTCGGTCACCGACCTGGAGGCGCTGACCGCGGCCTGCCAGGGCGTCGACGCGATCATCCACCTCGGCGGGCTGAGCGGCGAGTACAGCTGGGACAAGATCCTGCAGACGAACATCCACGGCACCTACTCGGCGTACGAGGCAGCGCGCCGGGCCGCCGTACCGCGGGTGATCTTCGCCAGCAGCAACCACGCCGTCGGCTTCCACCCCGTCGAGCCGGGGCCGGACTACCTGTTCCCGCGCCCGGACACGTACTACGGGGTGTCCAAAGTGGCCGGTGAGGCGCTCGGCAGCCTCTACCACGACCGGTACGGGCTGCAGGTGGTCTGCGTGCGCATCGGCTCCTGCTTCGAGCGGCCGTCCGGCGAGCGGATGCTCAGCACCTGGCTGTCGTACGACGACTGCGCCCGGCTGCTGGAGGCGGCGCTGTCCGCGCCCGACCCCGGCTTCCGGGTGGTCTGGGGCATCTCCGCCAACACCCGTGCGACTTGGAGCCTCGACGAAGCGCGCGCTCTCGGCTACCAACCCCAGGACGACGCCGAGGTGTACGCCGACCAGGTCGAACCCGAGGCCGACCCGACCCTGAACCGCTACATCGGCGGCAAGTTCTGCTCCTCCTCGCTCGACGCGGAGGTGCCGGCGTGAGCGAGCTGCGCGAGCGAGAGACCAGCACTGTTGCCGCCATTCAGGGGTACGACCCGCGCACCGGTCAGCCCGTCGGCGACCCCGTCCCAGCCACCACCCCCGAACAGGTCGCCACCACCGCACTCGCCGCCGGTGCCGCAGCCGTCTCCTGGGCGGCATGGCCCGCCACGCGCCGCGCCGACGCGCTGGACGCCGTCGCTGCCGCGCTCGACGACGCGGTCGACCAGCTGGTCGCGGTCGCGGATGCCGAGACCGCGCTCGGCGATCCCCGGCTGCGCGGCGAGGTGGCGCGTACCACCGGACAGCTCCGGATGTTCGGCGACCTGCTGCGGCGGGGGGAACACGTCGACGCGATCCTCTCCCCCGCCGACCCGGGCGCCGGCCGGCCGGACGTACGCCGGATGCTGCGGCCGATCGGCCCGGTGGCGGTGTTCTCGGCGAGCAACTTCCCGTTCGCGTTCTCGGTGGCCGGCGGCGACACCGCCTCCGCGCTCGCGGCCGGCTGCCCAGTGGTGGTGAAGGCGCACGAGGCGCACCCCGGCACCTCGGTCGCCACCGCGTCGGTGGTGACCGACGCACTGCGCGCCGCCGGGGCGCCCGACGGAACGTTTGCGCTGGTCACCGGCTTCGACGCGGGCCCCGCCCTGGTACGCCACCCCGCCATCCGCGCCATCGGTTTCACCGGCTCGCTGGCCGGCGGCCGCGCCCTGTACGACCTCGCACAGTCCCGGCCCGACCCGATCCCGTTCTTCGGCGAGCTGGGCAGCGTGAACCCGGTGGTGGTGCTCCCCGGCGCGGCCGCCGAGCGACCCGACGAGATCGCGTCCGGCTACCTCGGCTCGCTCACCCTCGGGGCAGGGCAGTTCTGCACCAACCCGGGCCTGCTGTTCGTACCGGAGTCGGCGGCCGGCCTGCTCGCGACACTCGCGGAGCAGCTGGCCGGCGCCACCGCCGGCCCCATGCTCAGCGAGAAAATCCACCGGGGGTACGCCCAGCAGCTAGCCACCCGCACCGGCCTGACCACCCTCGCGGCCGGCAGTGCGGAAGCGACCGGAGCGGCAGGCACCGCCGGAGCACCCGATATCGCCGGCACGGCAGGCACGGCCAGCACGGCAGGCAGCGCAGGAGCTACCGGCACCACGGGCGCGACCGGCACCGCCGGCGCGGGTGGCACCGCCGGAATGGCTGGCACCGCCGAGGCGGCCGGTGCGGGGCCGTGGGTGGGGGCGCCGATGGTGTGGCGTACCAGCGTGGAGGAGTTCGCTGGGCGGCCGGAGCTGGCGGAGGAGGTGTTCGGCCCGGCGGGGCTCGTGGTGACCTACCGCGACCCGGACGAGATGGCCGGCGCGCTCGCCGTACTCCCGGGCAGCCTCACCGGCTCGGTGCACGCCGTCCCCGCCGACCACGACCACGCCCGTAAGGTCGCCGCCACGCTGGCGCCCAGGGCTGGCCGGCTGATCTTCAACGGCTGGCCGACCGGGGTCACGGTGTGCTGGGCGATGCACCACGGTGGGCCGTGGCCGGCGAGCACCGCTACGGCGTACACCTCCGTCGGGGCGACCGCGATCCGGCGCTGGCTGGTGCCGATCGCGTACCAGGACTGGCCGGATGAGCTACTGCCGCCGGAGCTGGCCGCCGCCAACCCGCTCGACATCCCACGCCTGACCCAGCCGACATAGCGCGGCCCGTCCGCTGCCACCGGCCCGTTCCGCGTCGGCCGTGCCCCGACCCCCGCCATTCACCACGACCTGGCCGAAACATTTCTGGAGTTATTTTGGTGGCCACCCAGTCCGGCTCCCGAAATTGTCAGACCCGGCTTTTAGAGTGGGGTCATGTCACACGCCGTCGCGGATTTCGGGGGCCACCCCGGTGGTGTCCGGGCTGTCGGCCGTGGGCGATATTCTCGAACGCGTTTCCGGCGCCCCGCTGTGGTCATTGTCCGACGCGCAGGTCGCGGAATTGACCGCGGAGGCGGCTCAGGTGCAGGCGCAGATGGCGGCCTTGAGCCTGGCGCTGATCGCGGAGGCGGACGGGCGCGGGATAGCGGCGCGGGCCGGCGCGGCATCGACGCAGACCTGGCTGCGCGGCCAGCTGCACTGCTCTCCCGGCACGGCGAAACGCCGGGTGATGCTCGCCAGGTCACTGTCCGGTGATCTCGGGGAGACGCGGGGGGCGCTGGCCGACGGGGTGATCAGCGAGGCGCATGCAGAGGTGATCGCCCGGGCGGTGGACGAGCTGCCCGGCGGCGAAGGTACGTACGCGGCCACCCGGCGACGGGCCGAGTCGCAGCTGGTGCGGTGGGCGCAGCAGTTCGACCCGGCGCAGCTGACCAAGCTCGGCAGGCGGATCTGGGAGGTTGCCGACCCCGCCGGTGCGGACGCCCGGGAGGCGCGGCACCTCGCTGAGCTGGAGAAACGCGCTCATTCTCGTCGGGAGCTCACCTTTAGCGACGACGGACACGGCACCACATGGGTACTCGGGCGGATGGATCCCGAGTCCGCGGCGACCGTACGGCGCGCGATCGACGCCCTCTCGAAGCCGAGGCCAACCGACACGCACGCTCCGGACGTCAGGTCCCCGGCCGCGCGGCGGTTGGATGCGTTCGTCGAGGTGTGCCGCCGTTCTCTCGACGCCGGAGAGCTGCCGGTGCAGGGCGGTGAGCGGCTCTCCCCAACCACGATCCGGCGGATCGCCTGCGATGCGCAGCTGCTCCCCGCGGTACTAGGCGGCGACTCGATACCGTTGGAGCTGGGTCGGGCGCAGCGGCTGTTTACCTCGGCACAGCGCCGGGCGTTGACGATCCGCGACAAAGGATGCGCCTTTCCCTGCTGCGATCTGCCACCGGCATGGTGTCAGGCACATCATGTGACGCACTGGATAGACGGCGGGGCGTCCGACACCAATAATGGTGTGCTTCTGTGCGGCCATCATCGTGTGTCCTGAATGCGATCGGGAGGTCTGATGTAGAGGCTGGATCTGTTGGTCGCAGTGCTGTGTTGGGGATGAAGGTAGGCCCTTCGGGATCGTCCTGTAGGGGAGGTCCCAAACCGCCGT
>JBOGDG010000120.1:0-8084 GCA_050701655.1 Micromonosporaceae bacterium | reverse complement strand
ATCCACAGCACCATCGCGACAATGCCGGCGAACACCAGCCCGAACGGGCCGATTACCCCGTACGCCCAGCCGGCGGCCAGCGCCAACACGACCACCACCGCCACCCCGCGCCCGGTCCAACCGGCGATCCGGCTGCCCAGGTGCTTGTCCCGGCTGGCGGCCCACACCCCGGCACGCAGCGCCCGGCCGCCGTCCAGCGGCAGCCCCGGAAGCAGGTTGAACACCGCCACCAGGATGTTGCTGGCGGCGAACTGGAACGCCAGCTCGAACAGCACCGTCTCGGTGGGCGTCACCAGCACCGCCACCACGCCCAGTACGCCGAGCACGCCCGAGACCAGCGGGCCGGCCAACGCCACCAGCGCTTCGACGGATGGGCGCGGCGCCTCGTCCTCCATCTCGGTGTAGCCGCCCAGCATCTCCAGCGTGATGGCGCGTACCCCGATGCCGTACCGGCGGCAGGTCACGGCGTGACCCAGCTCGTGCAGCAGCACCGAGACCGCCAGGGCGACCACGAAGCCGAACCCGACCAGGTACGCGCCGGTGCCCAGCTCGGGACGGCGTTCGGCGACCACGCCGCCGTACACCACGGTCACCACCACCGCCAGCAGCAGCCAGGACGGCGCCAGATACACCGGTACGCCGAGCAGCCGCCCGACCACGATGCCGGATCGGCGGATCGGTGGGCGCGGTGGCCGGGTGGTGACTTCGGAACGCTCGGTGGGCTCCACCGCCCCGATGCTACGGGGCGGCGCCGGCTGTCCGGATCCGCGCCTCGCCCGCTGTCGCCGCGCCGTCGGGTTGCGGCCGGATCGTCGTACCCCTGCCCTAATGTCCTTGGCATGGTGACCAGCGCGAGTGTCGAGCCGAGCCAGCTCCCCACCGAGCCGGGCCAGCTCTCTACCGAGTCGGGCCAGGCCGGCGAAGAGCCCGAGCGGTCGGGTCCCTCGTTGTCGCCGTCGCGGGCGGCCGACTTCAAGACCTGCCCACTGCTGTACCGGCTGCGCGCCATCGACCGGATCCCGGAGCAGCCCACCCCCGACCAGCTGCGCGGCACGCTGGTGCACGCGGTGCTGGAGCGGCTGTTCGACCTGCCGGCCGCCGACCGTACGGTCTCCGCCGTGCACGAGCTGGTGGCGCCGGAGTGGCAGCGGCTGGTCGAGGCGGAGCCCGAGCTGGCCGCGGTCTTCGAGGACCCGGCCGCCGCCGAGCAGTGGCTGCGGTCGGCCGGCCCGCTGCTGGAGGGGTATTTCACGCTGGAGGATCCGCGCCGGTTGGAGCCGGCCGAGCGGGAGTCCCGGGTGGAGGTCACCGTCGGCGACGGGCTGCGGCTGCGCGGCATCGTCGACCGGCTCGACGTCTCCCCCGCCGGCGACATCCGGGTGGTCGACTACAAGTCCGGCGGGGCGCCGCGGGAGGCGTTCGAGGCGCGCGCGCTGTTCCAGCTGAAGTTCTACGCGCTGGTGCTGTGGCGTACCCGGGGTGTGGTGCCGCGGGTGCTGCGGCTGCTCTACCTCACCGACCGGGAAGCCTGCGACTACGCGCCCGATCCCGATGAGCTGGTGCGTTTCGAGCGCACCCTGGTGGCGCTGTGGCAGGCGATCGAGCGGGCCACCGAGGCGAAGGAGTTCCGGCCCAAGCCGAGCAAGCTGTGCGGCTGGTGCCGGCACCAGCAGCTGTGCCCGGCGTTCGGCGGCACTCCCCCGCCGTTCCCCGAGCGGCCGCCGTCACCGGCCGAGCAGGTCGGCGAGGAGGTCGCGGAGGAGCTGTGAGCGAGCTTGCGAGCGAACGGGTGGCACAGTGCGTGCGCGAAGCGCCGCCCGAGCGCAGCGAGGGTGTGCGGTGAGCGGGCGGGTCCGTCTCAAGGAGGAGACGAAGATCGGCCCGACCGCCGAGTCCGCGACCGCATCGGCCGATAGCGTGAGCAACGTGCCCCCATTTCCGGCCCTGACCACCTGGTTACGCGACCGCCCGCTTGTCGCCGACACGCTGATGGCGGCAGGGCTCTGCGGCGCGACGCTGATGTTCGCCCATCTCGGCCCGGCCGAGTTCTGGCCCGATTCGTGGTTGCTGTTCACCGTGGTGGCGCCGATCGCGGTGATCCCGATCGCGGTACGCCGGCGGTGGCTGTGGCCGGCGATCATCGCCATCACAGCGCTGTGCGCCCTGCCGATCCTGAATCTCGACCTGTGGTCGACGCAGAGCGCCACGTTGATCGTGCTGTTGTACACCGCCGCGGCGTACCTGTCGCTGCGCGCCGGGATCGCGGCCACCCTGCTGATGTGGGCCCCCGCGATGGTGGTCGCGTTGCTCGCCAGCGAGCAGCTGCCGTACTCGGGCGGGGTCACGTACACCGTGGTCACCAACGCGGTGTTCGGGCTGGTGCTGTTCCTGATCGGGCGTACGGTGCACACCCGCCGGGCGTACGCGTCGGCGCTGGAGGAACGGGCCAACGTGGCGGTGGCCAACCAGCGCGAGCTCGCCTCCCAGGCCGTCGCCGACGAGCGGCGCCGGATCGCCCGTGAGCTGCACGACGTGGTGGCGCACCACGTGAGCGTGATGGGGGTGCTCGCCAGCGGGGCACGCCGTACCGGCCAGCGCGACCCGAGGGCCGCCGAGACCGCGTTGGCGGCGATCGAGGAGACCGGACGCAGCGCGATGCGGGAGTTGCGGCGGCTGCTGGACGTACTACGTACCGAAGAGGAACCGCCGGAGCTGGCGCCGCAGCCCGGGCTGGTCGCGGTACGGCTGCTGATCGACCAGCTCCGCGACACCGGCCTGCCGGTCACCGCGCACCTCGACCCCGGGCCGGACGACCTCGACCCCGGGTTGGCGCTGGCGGCGTACCGGATCGTGCAGGAGGCGCTGACCAACACCATCAAGCACGCCGGGCGGGCCAGCGCCGTGGTGCGGATCGACTGCACCGCCGACGAGCTGACGATCGAGGTCACCGACGACGGCCGCGGCCCGAGTCTGACCCCCTCCGGCGTCGGCCACGGCCTGGTCGGGATGCGGGAACGGGTCATCCTCTACGGCGGTGAGCTGGTCACCGGCCCCCGTACCGGCGGCGGTTTCCGGGTGTACGCCAGACTGCCGATGGAGAACGCACCGCGCGCGGGTGAGCCCGTCGCCGACCACCGGCAGGAGATGAACGCGTAGATGGCACCGCCCGAGACGCCCAGACCGGTACGGGTGCTGCTCGCCGACGACCAGCCGCTGCTGCGTACCGGGTTCCGAATGGTGCTCGGCGGGGAGCCGGACATCGACGTGGTGGGTGAGGCGGCCGACGGCGCCGAGGCGGTGGAGCTGTCCCGCCGGCTACTCCCCGACGTGGTGCTGATGGACATCCGGATGCCGCGGATGGACGGCGTCGCCGCGACCGGCGCGATCACCACCGCCCGGCTCCCGGTACGGGTACTGATCCTCACCACCTTCGACCTCGACGAGTACGTGGTCGGGGCGCTGCGCGCCGGCGCCAGCGGGTTCCTGGCCAAGGACGTACCGGCCGAGGAGCTGGTGCTCGCGATCCACACCGTCGCCGCCGGGGAGGCGGTGGTGGCGCCGCGGATCCTGCGGCGGCTGCTGGACAAGTTCGCCGACCACCTGCCGGATCCCGCCGCCGCGCCGCCACGCCGCTTCGACGACCTCACCCAGCGGGAACGCGAGGTGCTGGTGCTGGTCGCCCGCGGGCTGTCCAACGCGGAGATCGCCGCCGAGCTGCGGGTCAGCGAGACCACGGTGAAGACGCACGTCGGGCACCTGCTGACCAAGCTCGGGCTGCGCGACCGGGTGCAGGCGGTGGTGCTGGCGTACGAGTCCGGGCTGGTACGCCCCGGCGGCTGAAGACAGCAGGCGGCGGCCAGGGCGGGCCGCAGGGCCGGGCGCGCCCGGGCGGGTGAGATCCCGTAGGGGCAGCTCCACCGGAAGGTGGGGGTCAGACCCTTCCGAAGCATGAGGTGGCCGTGTCGCGCCCCGCCTACCGTGATCGAGAGGGTGGCGATCGCCGCCGCCCGGACGCTCCGCGCCGGCTTGACTCTCAAGTGGGGTCAGGCCGTACACCGGAGTCGTCGGATTCGATCTCATCAAAAGGGGGCCGGTGGGGTGACTACCACTGTGGCGGCGGGCGACGTCGCGGCACGCGCGAGCAAGGTGTGGAAGGCGTACGGCAGCGGCGAAGCGCAGGTGATCGCGCTGCACAGCGTCAGTACGGAGCTGGAACGGGGTAAGTTCACTGCGATCATGGGGCCGTCGGGCTCCGGTAAGTCGACGCTGATGCACTGCCTGGCGGGGCTGGACGGCGTGAGCCAGGGCGAGGTCTGGATCGGCGACACCAAGGTCACCGGGCTGTCGGACAAGAAGCTGACCAGGCTGCGCCGCGACAAGGTGGGCTTCATCTTCCAGCAGTTCAACCTGCTGCCCACCCTGACCGCCGAGGAGAACATCAAGCTTCCGCTGTCGATCGCCGGGCGCAAGGTCGACCAGGAGTGGTACGACACGGTGATCGACACCGTCGGGCTGCGGGACCGGCTCAGCCACCGCCCCACCGAGCTCTCCGGCGGCCAGCAGCAGCGGGTGGCGTGTGCCCGCGCCTTCGTCAGCCGGCCCGACGTGGTGTTCGCCGACGAGCCGACCGGCAACCTGGACTCCAAGTCCGGCTCCGAGGTGCTGCATTTCCTGCGCAACTCGGTACGCGAATTCGGCCAGACCATCGTGATGGTGACCCACGACCCGGTCGCCGCCTCGTACGCGGACCGGATCATCTTTCTCGCCGACGGGAAGATCGTCGACGAGATGCTCGACCCGACCGCCGAGGACGTACTGGACCGGCTCAAGCGGCTCGACATCGGCGCCGAGATCGACACCGAGATCGACACCGAGGCCGACGACACCGAGGCCGACGATGCCGAGGCTGGCGCCGGTGAGCGGCTGGAGGCGCGCTGATGCTGCGCGCCACGCTCAAAGGGCTGATGCACCGCAAACTGCGGCTCACCCTGGCGGTGATCGCGGTGGTGCTCGGCGTCGGCTTCGTCTCCGGCGCCAACGTACTCACCGACAGTCTCTCCGCCGGCTTCGACAAGCTGTTCGCCACCATCAACCAGGACATCGCGGTCCAGGTGCAGCCGGACGCGGAGGCACGCGACCGGCCGGAGCCGCCGCTGCTCACCGACGCCGATCTGGACAAGATCGAGGCGGTCGACGGCGTCGCTGACGTCACCGGCGACGTCAGCGCCGAAGGCGTGATCCCGTTCCACAGCGAGACCGGCAAGGCGGTGCAGACCGGTGGACCGCCGGCGTTCGGGTTCGGGCTGGACCCCGACGATCTGAACGACCCCGACGCCGTACTCCGGCTGGCCGAGGGTGAGGCACCCGACGCCGACGGGGAGGTCGCGATCACGCGGCGTACCGCCCGGCTCGCCGAGGTCGGGATCAACGACACCATCAAGGTGTACGTACCGCTGGAACACAAGGCGCGGGACTTCACCGTCGTCGGCACCCTGGAGTACAGCGGTGACCGGGAGTCGCTGGGTGGCGAGACCGTGGTCGGGTTCACCGTGCCCGAGGCGCAGCGGCTGTTCTACGGGAAGGTCGGCGTCTACTCCGGTGCGTCCGCGACCGCCGACGACGGGGTCTCCGACGCGCACCTGAAGAACCAGATCGCGGAGGTGCTCCCGGGCGCGTTCGAGGCGAGGACCGGCCAGGAGGTCGCCGACGAGCAGAGCAGCGAGATCAAGGAAGGGCTCGGCTTCATCAACTGGTTCTTCCTCAGCTTCGGTCTCGTAGCGCTGCTGGTGGGGATCTTCCTGATCTTCAACACCTTCAACATCGTGGTCGCGCAACGCTCCCGGGAGCTGGCGCTGTTCCGGGCGATGGGCGCCAGCCGCCGGCAGGTGATCACCACCATGCTGGTGGAGGCGGTGATCGTCGGGCTGGTCGGCTCCGCGCTGGGGTTGCTGTTCGGGGTCGGGCTGGGCGCCCTGGCCAAGGCCGGGTTCGCGCTGCTCGGGCTGGAGTTGCCCGACGGCGGGATCGTGGTGAGTACGTCCACGCTGCTGATCGCCCTGGCCACCGGCGTCGGCGTCACCGTGGTGGCGGCGATGATCCCGGCGGTACGGGCGTCCGGGGTGCCGCCGGTGGCGGCGATGCGTGACGTGGTCAAGCCCGACAAGTCGCTGCGCTGGCTGGTGCTGTTCGGGCTTGTGCTCACCGTCGGCGGCGCCGTGGCGTTCGGCTTCGCGCTGCGCGGTATCGGCGACGCCACGCTGCAGGTGATGGGGCTCGGCGTACTGCTGGTGTTCCTCGGGGTCGCGTTGCTGTCACCGCTGTTCACCAGGCCGCTCGCCGGTCTCGTGGGATGGCTGCTGTCGTGGGGCGCGGCCAGCAAGCTCGGCCGCCGCAACGCGCTGCGCAACCCGCGGCGTACGGCGGTGACCGCGGCGGCGCTGATGATCGGCGTGACGCTGGTCAGCGCGCTCACCATGCTGGGCGCGTCGTTCAAGGCGACCACGCTGGAGATCCTCAACGACAAGCGCGGCGCCGACGTGATCATCAACACCATGAACACCCAGGCGCCCACCGGCAAGGAGGGCTTCAGCACCGAGTCGCTGGACAAGGTACGGGAGCTGGACGGTGTGGCGAAGGCGGTGCCGCTGTACGTCTCGGGCGGCACCGTGGACGGCAACGACGGCTTCGTACTCGCCACCGACCTGGGCGACGCGAAAGAGCTGTTCGCGATCACCGCGGAACAGGGTGAGTTCCGGGATCTCACCGACAACGAAGCCGTAGTCGACACCCAGCTGGCCAAGGACAACAGCTGGCAGGTCGGCGACGAGATCAGCATCAAGTTCGCTCAGGGCGGCAACCGTACGTACCGGCTGGTCGGCGTCTACGACAGCGAGCTCGGGATGAGCGGGCTGATCGTCGACAAATCGGTGTCGCGGTACTTCGCCGGCGATCTGGCCAACCAGGCGTACGTCAAGCTGGCTCCGGGCGCCGATGCCGACGCGGTGGTGAAGGACACCGAGAAGGTGATGGCGGACTACCCGATGGTCAACGTCTCCGACCGCAGCGACATGGTGAAGCAGATCAGCAGCCAGATCGACATCGCGTTGAACATCTTCAACGTGTTGCTGCTGCTCGCGGTGGTGATCGCGTTCCTCGGCATTCTCAACACGCTGCTGCTGTCGATCTACGAGCGGACCCGGGAGCTGGGGATGCTGCGGGCGATCGGGATGGCCCGCAAGCAGGTGAAGCGGATGATCCGGGTGGAGTCGGTGATCATGGCGGTGTTCGGCTGTCTGCTCGGCATCGGGCTGGGGCTGGCTCTCGGGTACGCCGTCGCCAACACCCTCGTCGAGCTGAACCAGCTGACCGCGATCGCGCTGCCCGGCGTGCAGCTGCTCGGGTTTGTGGGGGTCGCGGTGGTGGCGGGCGTGGTCTCTGCCTGGTGGCCGGCGTTCCGCGCCTCCCGGCTGAACGTGCTGGAAGCCATCGCGTACGAGTAAGCACACGATGGTGGGGCCGGAGCGTGCTCCGGCCCCACTCGCGCGTTCAGGCGCTGGGCGCCGCGTCGCGTACCTCCAGGTAGTGCGGGTTGTACATGATGCCCAGGACGTTGCCGAACGGGTCGACCACCGAGGCGGTGGCGAAGCCCGCGTCCCCCCAGGACTTCGGCGGCTGGTGCTCCTTCGCCCCCAGCGCCAGCAGCTTGTCGAACATGCCCTGCAGATCCTCGACATGCCAGTGCGCCACCGCACCGGCCGGGCCGTCGGTCGCACCCGGGGGCGCGTACGCGCTGTCGATGATGCCCAGCTCGTGCTGGTAGTCGCCGATCCGGAACTCGACGTACCCGGGCCGCTGGAAGTACGGCTCGACGCCCAGCAGCTCGGTGTACCACCGCTTCGCGGCCTCATGGTCGGCGGCGTAGAAGCTGATGGTGCAGAGCCCTCGCAGTGGTGACGTGTCGCTCACTGGTGCACCATCCTTACGTCGCTGGTCTTGGATGGATCGGTGATGCGCCCGAGGTGCTGCCGGATCATCGCCCTGCTTGCTTGACGCGGTTGATGTCCACGATGAGATCTGCGAGGTCC
>JBOGDG010000119.1:0-8091 GCA_050701655.1 Micromonosporaceae bacterium | reverse complement strand
CGGTGCGGGTGACCCGCGACGGCACCGACGAGATCGAGGTCGCGGTGGACGCCGCCGGCGCCGGGCACCTGGTGATCGCCGACGCGCTGCAGCAGGACTGGGTGGCGACCGTCGACGGCCGGCCCGCGCGGCTGGTGCCCGCCGATCACGGCCTGGTCGCGGTCGCCGTGCCGAAGGGGCAGCACACGGTACGGGTGGCGTACCGGCTGCCGTACCGCGGGCTCGGGAGCTGGGTCTCGGGACTGACCGCTGTGTTGCTGTTTGCCCTACTGGGTACGGAATGGTGGCTGCGTCGTCGCAGTCGCCTGCCCGTGGTCACTTTGGCAGGCTAAGCTCTGCCACGGCCGCAGTCCCAAGGGCCAGTCCGTACGCTGAGATCGTGCCGGTAGCCCGGTACGCCGACCCCGCCCGAGGCGATGAACTCCGAGACCACAGTGACAGAGCATCCGATCGCCCGACACGGCAGTGTGACTGCCGGAGTCTCCACCGACCCGTCGGCGAAGGCGCCGGGCCCGAACACGCTCGATGTGACCGTCGTGCTCCCGTGCTACAACGAGCAGGAGCACGTGCTCGAAGAGATCGAGCGGATCACCAAGGCCATGGAGGCCAGCCCGTTCAGCTACGAGCTGCTGGTGATCGACGACAAGTCCACCGACGACACCCTCGCGGTGCTGGAGGGGGCGCTCGCCCAGTATCCGCGGCTGCGGCTGATGCCGTTCCAGCGCAACGGCGGCTCCGGCACCGCGCGCCGGATCGGCACCCAGGAGGCGTACGGCCGGACCGTGGTCTGGACCGACGCCGACATGACCTATCCCAACGAGCGGATCCCCGAGTTCGTGCAGTACCTGCTCGACCACCCGCACGTGGATCAGGTGGTCGGTGCGCGTACCAGCGAGCAGGGCAGCCACAAGCTGCTGCGGGTGCCGGCGAAGTGGCTGATCCGCAAGGTCGCCGAGGCGCTCTCCGGCACCAAGATCCCGGACCTCAACTCCGGGCTGCGGGCGTTCCGCCGCGAGGTGTCGCTGCCGTACCTGCGGCTGCTGCCGCCCGGGTTCAGCTGCGTCACCACGATCACGATGTCGTTCCTGTCCAACCAGCACCCGGTGGACTACCTGCCGATCGACTACGCCAAGCGCGCCGGCAAGTCGAAGTTCAAGTTCGTCCGCGACGCGTACCGGTACATCCTGCAGGTGCTCCGGATGGTGATGTACTTCAACCCGATCAAGGTGCTGATGCCGCTGGCGCTGGGCCTGCTCGGGCTGGGGTTCGTCAAGGGCACGGTGGACCTGTTCGTACACGATCTGCGGATCACCACCAACGCCACGTTGCTGTTCGTGACCGGGCTGATCATCGCGTCGGTGGCGCTGCTGGCGGACCTGATCGTGCGTTCGCGTGGCGACACCTGAGGTGACCGAGGCCGAGGCCACCCCGGCGGCGGAGCCCGCCGCCGAGGTCGCGCCGGTCAGGGCCAGACCAGCCCTGTGGAAGTCACTGCTCAAGGCCGCGGTGGCGCTGCTGTTCATCGGCGGTGTCTGTTACGCGGTGGTACGCCAGTGGGCCGACGTACGCCCGCTGCTCGGCGAGCTGTCCGTCTCGGCGCTCGCGGTGGCCACGGTGGCGGTCTTCGTCGGCATCTTCGCCACGTTCCTCGCCTGGCGCGCGATCATGACCGATCTGGGCTACCCGCTGCCGTTCGGAGCCGGGATGCGGCTGTTCTTCGTCAGCCAGCTCGGTAAGTACGTACCCGGCAAGCTCTGGCCGATCCTGGTGCAGATGCGGCTCGGCAGAGCCCATCAGATCCCGGTACGCGCCTCGGGCGCCGCCGCGCTGGTGTTCCTGCTGATGGTGATCGGCAGCGGCCTGGTGGTGGCGGTGCCGACGCTGCCGCTGTTCGGCGGCAGAGCCTGGGGTACGTACTGGTGGACCGCGCTGATCCTGGTGGCCGCCGTGGTGGTGGCGCTGCCGCCGGTGCTCAACCGGCTGATCAGCTTCGGGTTGAAGCTGACCCGGCGGGAGCCGTTGCCGCGCGCCATGTCCGCCAAGGGGATCTTCGTGGCGGCCGCCTGGTCGGTGCTGGCCTGGTTCGCGTACGGCGTGCACGTGTGGGCGCTGGCCCGCGACCTGGGCGCAGAAAACTCCCTCTGGCTGTACGTGGTCTCCACCGGCGGCTTCGCCGCCGCGTTCAGCGCCGGGTTCCTGTTCCCGGTGGCGCCGGCGGGAGCGGGTGCCCGGGAGGCCGCGCTGATCCTGCTGCTGGGCGCCGCCCTGACCCGCCCCAAGGTGATCATCATCGCGGTGATCTCGCGGCTGATGTTTACCGTGCTGGACGCCGTATGGGCCGGCATCAGCGCCCTGGCCGGCCGCCCCTCGGGCCCCGACGCAGCGGCTACCCCGACCGCGGCCGAGCCGCAACCGCCGAGCCGCAGCTGAGCCCCGCTACCGGAGCGTGGCCCAGACGGTGGTCCACGGGAACGGCTTGCTCACCTCGCGTACGTCGGCCACCTGCGAGACGAACTTGACGAAGCTGCGGGTCGACCAGTGGTTGAGGTGCCCCGGCGTGTTGCCGAAGTCCTTGACGTACCGGCCGGCGACGAAGTTGCAGCTACGGAAGATCGGCTCCCGGGGCACCGAGAGCACGATGTGCTTGCGCCCCACCCGCGCGATCTCGCGCAGCCCCTGCTCCGGGTCGGTCAGGTGCTCCAGCACCTCCACCGAGATGATCACGTCGAACCGGCTGTCCACGAACGGCAGTTTGTGCGCGTCGGCGTGCAGGAAGTGCGGCCCGTCGTACGCCTTCCAGTCCGCCCGCAGCCCCGCGTCCGGCAGGTCGAGCCCGACCGGTCCGGGCCAGCGCTGGTGCAGCTTGTCGGAGATCACACCCTCGCCGCAGCCGACCTCCAGCGCCTGGAGCTTCTCGCCCGTGGTCTCGGCGGCGATCTTGTCCATGACCCGTTCCAGGTTCGCCACCCACCGCTCGGTCAGCCACCGGATCGCCGGATTCTTGGCGGTGTACTTGTGCGTGTGGTTCCCGATGACGATGCCCGGCGTCTCGGGGGCAGGGGTCTCGGTCTGCTGCACGGGAAGAACCTCTCCGGGTACGGTGCCCGACCGCTGCCGGGCACTTCAACACCAGCGTGTATTGAACACCAGCGTGTATTGAACACCAGTCGGGTACGTGATCGTGCGGCCGTACCCTCAGATATCTGTTGTTCACCCTTCGCTTACCCCACAGCCATACCACCACAATCGGGGTTCCTTTCAGGAAACTCCCAGGAAAGAACCAGCGTGACCCCAGGACCTGGCCGGATGATGGCGACATGGCACCGAGCGCGCTGACCGACAGGAGCGGGGGTGGGCCGGAGGCGCACCTGCTGGTGGTCGAGGACGATCCGAACATCCTCGAGCTGCTGGGGGCGAGCCTGCGGTACGCCGGCTTCGACGTGGACACCGCCACCGAGGGCGCCGAGGCGGTGGAGTCGATCCGGCGGCGCCGCCCCGACCTGGTGGTGCTCGACGTGATGCTGCCGGACATGGACGGATTCGAGGTGGCGCGGCAGGTCAGGTCCGGCGGCGACCGTACGCCGGTGGTGTTCCTCACCGCCCGCGACGCCATCGAGGACAAGATCCGCGGGCTCACCCTGGGCGGCGACGACTACGTCACCAAACCGTTCAGCCTGGAGGAGGTGGTGGCCCGGATCCGGGCGGTGCTGCGGCGTACCCAGGGCGATGTGGCGCCGCCGCCCCGTCTCACCTACGCCGACCTGGAGTTGGACGAGGAGACCCGGGAGGTGTTCCGGGGCGGCGCTCAGGTCTCGCTGTCGCCGACCGAGTTCAAGCTGTTGCGGTATTTCATGGCGAACGCCGGCCGGGTGCTGTCCAAGGCGCAGATCCTCGACCACGTGTGGAACTACGACTTCCGCGGCGACGACGGCATCGTCGAGTCGTACGTGTCGTACCTGCGCCGCAAGGTGGATACCGTGGAGCCGCGTCTGATCCACACCCTGCGCGGAGTCGGGTACGTGCTCCGCAAGCCGATGTAGCTGATGCGTACTGTCCTGGATCGAGTCTCGCTGCGACTGAAACTGGTCACAGCGGTGTTGGCGATCGTCGCCGCCGCGCTCACCGGGATCAGCGTCCCCAGCATCGCCGCGATGGAGGGCTACCTGCTCAACCGGGTCGACGACGAGCTGCACTCCATCGCCGAGCAGCTGCTGCAGCAGGCCCAGGAGGGTCGCCGCGACCTCTACCTGGGCGACCTGTTCCCCGGTGACGCGGTACGCCTGCCCAGCCCGTACGTCTTCGAGACCCGCAGCCCCGCCGGCAAGGTGCAGAGCTCGCATCCGGAGCCGCACGACGCCTGGCCCCGGGTGCCCGGTGATCCGAGCCGGCTCACGGCGCGGCTGGGTACGCCGTACACGGTGGGCGCGGTGAACGGCGAGCTCCGATGGCGGCTGCTGATCGAGCAGTTGCCGGGCGACCAGTTCCTGGTGATCGGCGCCAGCCTGGCCGACGTGGACAGCGCCGTGGAGCGGCTGTCCCACCTCAGTCTGCTGGTCGGGCTGATCGTGCTCGGTACGGCGGCGCTGCTCGGCGCGGTGGTGGTCTGGGCGAGTCTCCGGCCGCTCGGCGAGATCGAACGCACCGCCGCCGCGATCGCCGCGGGGGACCTTTCCCGACGGGTGCCGGATCGAGATCCCCGTACCGAGGTGGGCCGGCTGGCTCGGGTGCTCAACATGACGTTCAACCAGATCGAGACCGCGTTCCGGGCCCGTGCCCGCTCGGAGGCGGCCGCCCGGCGTTCCGAGGAGCGGATGCGGCGGTTCGTCGCCGACGCCAGCCACGAGCTGCGCAGCCCGCTCACCTCGATCCGTGGCTTCGCCGAGCTGCACCGGCACGGCGCGCTGAGCGATCCGGCGGAGACCGCCGGCGTGATGCGCCGGATCGAGGACGAGGCGGCCCGGATGGGGCTGCTGGTGGAAGATCTGCTGCTGCTGGCGCGGCTGGACCAGCACCGCCCGATCGCCTGGGAGCCGGTGGACCTGCTCGAGCTGGCGATGGACGCCCGGGACGCCGCCCGCGCGGTGGCGCCGCACCGCCCGATCGAGCTGGTGGTGGGCGCCGGTCCCCCGGTGGTGATGGGCGACCAGGCCAGACTGCGCCAGGTGTTCGACAATTTGATACGCAACGCCCTGGTCCACACCCCGTCCGAGACCCCGGTGGAGATCCGGGTACGCGCCGAGGGCCGTACCGCCCTGCTGGAGGTGGTCGACCAGGGCCCGGGGCTCGACCCCGACCAGGCGGAACGGGTCTTCGAACGGTTCTACCGGGCCGACCCGGCGCGGTCCCGCCGGCACGGCAGCTCCGGGCTCGGGCTGGCGATCGTGGCCGCGCTCGCGGCCGCTCACGGTGGTCGCGCCGGGGTGCTGAGCGTTCCGGGCGAAGGAGCGGATTTCTGGGTACGCCTACCGCTCGCGCCCGCCGCCCAGCTCCCGGAGCCCGAGATCGCCGAAGTCGAGGTGACCGATGTCGGGGGTCCCGACGTCGAGGTCTCCCGCGTCGAGAGCGCCGATGGTGGCGCGGCCGGCTCCGAGCCACCATCCGACGTCGCTGGCGAGGACTCCGGCGGTGCGCCGGCAGCGGCACCCGCGGATGGCGACCCGACCGTACAGTCGGATCGGGCCGCCACCTCGCGTGGCGCGCGCGGATCAGAGAGGCCATAGGCTAGGGCCGATTTGGGCGGCCGCGGCGTTCCCAGCGAACTTCCAGGAGAGTTCCAGGGTCGCCGCAGCTTGGTCGCCCAGGCTGGAAGAGCGAGAGCGTTCCACACGAACACCCGGCGAGGGAGATCAGATGAATAACGGGGAGCCGAACCGTACGCCCGAAGGCGAGCAGCCCGGGCAGGCGCCGCCGGATGCCGGGCCGGCCGAGCCACGGCTGAACGAGTGGCGTCCCGGACCGCCGGCCAGCGACCGCCCAGAGTCCGACCAGCCGCACTCCGGCCAGTCGCCAGCCCAACCTCTGGAATCCCAGCCGCACGACGACCTGCCGAGCCGCCTGAACGACCCCGCACCGGCCGAGGCAGCAACGACGCAGTACGTGCCGGCCGACCCGCAGCCGAGCACGTACCCGGCGCCCGCTGCCTCCTCCTGGTCGCCACCGTCTGCCGCTCCCGAGGGCGCTCCACCGCCGCAGTCCATACCCGTGGGCACGCCGGCGCCCGGGCAGCCAGCGGGCTGGCAGCCAACCGCTCACACGTCCGCCGGCTCACCGTCGGCCGGCCAGCTCGCCGATCCGTCCACGGGTGCTCCGGCGACTTCACCCGGAGCGCCCGGCACCGGCCAGGCCGGCACGGGGTCCGGCGTCCCGGCGTCGTCACCGCAGCAGACGCCGTACCAGAGCTGGAGCCCAACGCCTCCGTACGGCGGCCACACCGGCGCGGTTCCCGCGGCAACACCCATGCCGCACCCGACCGGCGCCTTCCCGTACAGCCCCGGCTACCAGCAGCCCCAGCCCGGTCCGTACGGCGCGCCCCAGACAGCCGCCCAAGGTACGCCGTCCGGCGGCGGCCGGATCCTCAAGGTGCTGCTCGCTGGGGTCGCCGCGGTGCTGATCGCGCTGTGCGGCGGCCTGGTCGGGGGACTGGTGGTCAGCCAGACCTCCGGCGACGGCAAGACTGGAGGCGCGGCCAATGATGGCGTGGCCCGCACCGAGGCCGAGCTGTCACTGGCGGACATGGCGACGAAGCTGCAGCCCAGCGTGGTCTCGATCCAGGTGGTCGCAGGTAGCCAGCAGGGCACCGGATCGGGCGTCGTGGTGAGCGCGGACGGCCTCGTGCTCACCAACAACCACGTGGTCGGGGACGCCGACGAGATCGAGGTGCGGTTCCAGGACGGAGGTCGCGAGACGGCGGAGCTGGTGGAGGCCGACCCGGAGCTCGACCTGGCTGTGATCAAGATCGAGGACGCGAAGGATCTCCCCGCGGCCCGGATCGGCAACAGCAGCAAGCTGCGTGTCGGCGACACCGTGATCGCGATCGGCAGCCCGCTGGGGCTGGAAGGCTCGGTCACGGCGGGCATCGTCAGCGGTCTCGACCGTACGATCCCGGCCCGCGAAGGTGTCGGCGGCGGCGAGATCAGCGGCGTGATCCAGACCGACGCCGCGATCAACCCGGGCAACTCCGGGGGTCCGCTGCTGAACTCGACCGGCGAGGTGGTCGGCATCAACACCGCGATCGCGACCACGAGCGCCGAGGGCGGCAACATCGGCCTGGGCTTCGCGGTGCCGGTTAACGCAGCGGCAGACCTGCTGAAGGAAGCGGGCAACTGATGCCAAACCGGGCACGTCTCGTGGGTCACGCTGGGCGGATTTGACGCCAGCCCCGCAGCGGCGTACGTTCTCTGAGGCCTGCGGGGCACCGGACAGATCCGGGCACGGAAGTGACCCGAGATCGTACGGCCTGTAGGCCCTCCACTTGAGCAAGACTTGGCCATCGGCCAGGGATTCGGTATGCGATTTCATCTCGAAACGAGTTGACCCGCCTCACCGGAGTCGCTAGAGTTGAGGAGTTGCCCCGAGCGCGGCTTCCCTGTTGGGGGGTTGGTGTTTGGTGTGGTGTGTGTTCTTTGAGAACTCAACAGGGTGTTTTGTTTGCCAGTGCATTTAAGCAGTTTGTGTGTGCTTTTGTGCTTTTGTTGATTCTTTATGTTTGTCATGGATCGCTGCTGGCTTGGCCTTCGGGTTGGGTTGGTGGTTTTCTCTTTTGGTTTTTGTTGGAGAGTTTGATCCTGGCTCAGGACGAACGCTGGCGGCGTGCTTAACACATGCAAGTCGAACGGAAAGGCTCCTTCGGGGGTACTCGAGTGGCGAACGGGTGAGTAACACGTGAGTGACCTGCCCTCATCTTTGGGATAACCCTAGGAAACTGGGGCTAATACCGGATATTACTTCCTGCTGCATGGTGGGGGGTGGAAAGCTTTTGCGGATGGGGATGGGCTCGCGGCCTATCAGCTTGTTGGTGGGGTGATGGCCTACCAAGGCGGTGACGGGTAGCCGGCCTGAGAGGGCGACCGGCCACACTGGGACTGAGACACG
>JBOGDG010000118.1:0-8095 GCA_050701655.1 Micromonosporaceae bacterium | reverse complement strand
GGCCACCGCTGCCGATGGTGAGCTTGTCCAGGTTGGGGCCGCCGGCCGAGCCGACCGCGGTGGCGCGGATGGTGTTCGAGCCCGCGTTCAGCGTCACGGTGGTGGTGGCGGTCTGCCACGTCGACCAGGCACCGGTGACACCGAACCCCAGATCATTGGCGGCCAGGCTGCCGTTGACCGTGATGTCCATCGGGCGGTTCGCCGAGGAGCCGTTGGCGAACCGGAACGACAGCTCGGTGCTGCCCGCAGCCGCGGCGTTGACGGTGAACTGCACGTAGCTGCCGGTCACGTTGTTGTAGTTGACGAACCCCGACCCGGTGAACCCGGCATGGTTGGACTCCACCACACCCTGCGAGATCGACGCGTCCTCGGCCTGGTAGTCAGCCGACGGGGCGGCCTGGTCGACATCGACCCGGTCCAGGTTCGGGCCGCCGGAAGTGCCGACCGCGGTGGCCCGGATCTTGTTCGCGCCCGCGTTCAACGTCACCATCGCGGTCGCCGTCTGCCACGTCGACCACGCGCCGGTACCGTTGAACGCCAGATCGTTCTCGGCCAGAGCACCGTCGACCGAGATGTCC
This sequence comes from Micromonosporaceae bacterium, assembly GCA_050701655.1. Lineage (GTDB taxonomy): Bacteria > Actinomycetota > Actinomycetes > Mycobacteriales > Micromonosporaceae > WHSM01. The sequence goes on along the minus strand of JBOGDG010000118.1, from coordinate 7,517 downwards.
ATCGGACGGTTCGCCGACGTGCCGTTGGCGTACCGCAACGTCAACGTCGCCGGACCCGCAGCCGCGGCGTTGACCATGAACTCCACATAGCTGCCGGTCACGTTGTCGTAGTTGACGAACCCCGACCCGGTGAACCCGGCATGGTTGGACTCCACCACACCCTGCGAGATCGTCGCATCCTCCGCCTGATAGGTGGTCGCCGCCGCGGCCAGATCACCCCCGCTCGGGACCAGCTCCGCGTACCCGATGCCGGCCGGCACCAGCAGCAACGCGCACGCCGCCGCCGCGCCGACCCAGACTTTCCTCGCCATGACTGTCTCCTGTGAGATCCGACGTTGACGCGCGCCAGCCGGCGAGCGGGAGAGGAACAAACATCCCATGTGTACGCGACCCCTGCACCCGAACCGTGCACCCCCTTCCCGTACGGCAAGCACAAACGCACTGGTAAGGGCCACCAGCATGCACGGCTACGCCGTCAGAGGCAATAGCCGAGACCAAGATTCATGGGATGAATATCCCAAGATCGCGCCGACCCGTCAGGTGGCGCTGCGGAGCCACTCCTCGACATCGGTGACGTGGATGGTGCTCCAGGCGCGCGCCACCTCCGGCTGCCGGGCGACGATCGCCTTGTAGATCGCCTGATGCTGCTCCCGGGTACGCGCCAGCGCACCCTCCTGGGTGAGGCCGCGCCAGATCCGGGCCCGCACCGTGGGGCCGGACAGGCCGTCCAGTAGCGAGCACAGCACCGGGTTGCCGGCGCCCAGCGCGATCTGCCGATGGAACTCCACGTCGTTGTCGACCAGCGCCTCCACATCAGCGTCGCCGTCGAACCGTTCCAAGGCGTCGAGCACCCCGCCCAGCTCGGTGACCTCGGCGTCGGTCATCCGCTGCGCCGCCAGCGCGCTCGCCGCCGGCTCCAGGATCCGCCTGGTCTCCAGCAGATGCAGCATGGTGTCGTCGCGGTGGAAGTCGCCGACGAAGGTCATCACGTCCAGCAGCAGCCGGGGCTCCAGGCTGGTGACGTACGTGCCGTCGCCCTGGCGTACCACCAGCACGCCGACCAGGGACAGCGCCTTGACCGCCTCGCGCAGCGGGTTGCGTGACAGCCCGAGGCGCTCGGCCAGCTCGACCTCCTTCGGCAGGCGGTCTCCCGGGCGCAGCTCGCCCGACGTGATCATCGCCTTGATCTTGGTTATCGCCTCGTCGGTGAGTGCCACGCGCTCCAGCCTTCTACACACATCCCATGTCTGTGCGAGCATAGCCGCTGGAGCCCTGAGATCTTGGAGACCTGGGTCGTGTGTGGACGCCCCAGGTCTCCATGATCTCAATGGGAACGGCTAATCAGCGGATCTCCGATCGGCGTATCCGGTCGGAGCCGTCCGGTTCGCCCCCGTTGTTGTCCGCGTTGGTGGTGCCGAACCAGATCGCGTTCACGCCCGGCACCGTGGCGATGGCGCGGAGCCGGCCGTACGTACCCACGAAGTACGACGACGTGGCACCGGCGCTGGTGCCGTTCAACTCGATCCGCCACAGGCGCTCACCACGCAGTGCGGTCATGTAGACGGTGTCGTTGACGATGGCGATCCCGCTCGGTGAACAGCTGCTCACCGAGAAGGTCTTCTTCGGATTCTCCATGCCCGCGACGTTGCAGCTGCCCTCACAGGTAGGCCAGCCGTAATTGCGTCCCGGCAGGATCAGGTTCAGCTCGTCCACCGACGACTGCCCGAGCTCCGAGGACCACAGGCGTCCCGCCGAGTCCCAGGCGAGCCCCTGCGGGTTGCGGTGCCCGTAGCTGTAGATCCGGGTGCCGAACGGGTTGCCTGGCGCGGCCGCCCCGGTCCTGGTGACACGCAGGATCTTGCCGTTGAGCGAGTTGCGGTCCTGCGCCAGGCTCGACTGCTGTGCGTCTCCGGTGGAGGCGTACAGGAAGCCGTCCGGGCCGAACTTGAGCCGGCCCCCGTTGTGGAAGCGGTTCTTCCGGATCCCGTTGACCAGCACCGTGTAGCCGGACAGGGATGAGCCGTTGAAGCTCATCTTGACGATCCGGTTGTTGTCGGTCGACGTGTGCATGAAGAACACGTCCTGGTCGGTGGTGCCGTTCCAGGTCGGCGAGACCGCGACGCCCATCAGGCCGCCCTCACCGCCGGTGGTCTGGCTGTTCGGCACCGTACCGATCAGCGTCTTCTGGCCGGAGAGGGTGACCCGCCAGACCCGGAAATGGTCCCGCTCGGTGATCAGCGCGGACTGGCCGTCCGGCAGCCAGGAGATGGCCCACGGGATCGTCCACCCGGTGCTGACGGTGGTGGGTGTCTGCGGGGTGCCCCGGCTGCAGGATGTGGTGGTGAACGTACGGCTATTGCTCGGCGCCGAGACGTTGCCCGCCAGATCGCGGGCCACCACATGCAGCGTGTAGCTGGTGTTGCAGGTCAGCCCGGTGACCCGGGTGCTGGTCGCCGGCGGGTTGCCGGTGACGGTGTGCAGCACGGCGTTGCTGCTGTTGCGGATGTCGTACGCCGTGACACCCCGGTTGTCGGTCGACGCGCCCCAGCTCATATCCACCGTCGTCTGCGCCACGTTGGAGTGAGTCAGGTTGGTCGGCGCGCTCGGTGGAGTGGTGTCCGTGCTCGCCTTGGTCTTACAGGTGACCGACGCGCTGCTGTCGGAGACGTTGCCCGCCGCGTCCCGGGCGAACACCGTGAGCCGGTACTCGGTGTTCGGGGTGAGACCGGTCAGATCCTTGTCGGTCTGGGCGCCGGTGGCCTCGGAGAGCTTGTTGCCGTCGTGGTAGATGTCGTACGCCACCACGGCGACGTTGTCGGACGACGCGCCCCAGTGCAGGTGGACGTTGGTCTCACCGATCTGATCGGCGGGACAGGTCGGTGCGCCCGGCGTGGTCGGGTTCTCGGAGTCAGCGGGTGCGCCCACCCGCAGCCGGTCCAGGTTGGGTCCGCCAGCCGAGCCGGTGGCCGTGGCGCGGACCGTGTTCGCGCCGGCGACCAGGGTCGCGTTGACGCTCACCCCTTCCCACGTCGACCAGGCGTCGGTGGGGTTGAACGCCAGATTGGCCGATACCACTGTCCCGTTGACCCGGATCTCCATCGGGCGGTTCGCGGTGGTGCCGTTGGCGTGCCGGAACGTCAGGCTCGCCGGCCCCGCCGCCGCGGCGCTCACCGTGAACTCGACGTAGCTGCCGGCCACGTTGGTGTAGTTGACGAAGCCGGTTCCGGTGAAACCGGCGTGGTCGGAGTCGACCGTGCCCTGCGAGATCGTGGCGTCCTCGGCCTGGTAGTCGTTGCTGGGCGCCGCGACCTCGACCTCCAGGTAGTCGAGGTTGGGGGCGCCGCCCGACGTGGTGGCGGTGGCCCGGATCTTGACGCTGCCCGCCGGCAGCGACGCCGTGGTGGTCACCGTCTCCCACGTACTCCAGGCGCCGGTCGAGTTGAACGCCACCCCGGTCCTGGCCGCACTGCCGTTGACGGTGATATCCATGGGCCGGTTGGCGGTGGTCCCGTTGGCCTGCCGGAATGCCAGGGTGGCGGTGCCGGCCATGGCGACGGTGACCGTCCACTCCACGTACGAGCCGACCGCGTTGGTGGTGTTGCAGAAGCCGGTCCCGGAGAAACCGGCATGGTCGGAGTCGACGGTGCCCTGACACACCGCGTTCTCCGCCTCATACCGGGTCGCCGCCGCCTCGGGCGCATTCGTCGCCGCGCCCGCGCTGCCGGACGCCACCAGCGCCATCACCGCCGCGGCGACGATGCCGATGCTGACTCTTCGTCTCCTCATGACCTTCTCCTCTCGAGGGGTATGAACCGGCGTGGCCGGTACGACGGAACGACGGTCCGCGTGGACTCGTCAAGCAGCTGGTCCACCAGGTCGCGGTGCGGCGAGAGCCGGCACGCCGGGTCGGTGGCGGCGGCGTCACCGGTGAGCTGGTACGCCTGGCACCGGCAGCCGCCGAAGTCGACTTCCCGGCGCGGGCAGCTGCGGCACGGGTCGCTCATCCACTCCGTACCGCGGAACCGGTTGAAGGCCGCCGAGGCGTACCAGATTTCGGCGAGGCCGGCTTCGGCCACGTTGGCCGGGTGCAGGTCGTCGATCACCGCCGCCGCCGGGCACGGCAGCACATCCCCGTTGGGCGCGATCACGAACTGCCGACTCCCCCAGCCCTGCATGCACGGCTTGGGTACGCCGTCGTAGTAGTCGGCGCGGACGTACCCGATCACCATCCGGTGGCTCCAACGCCGGCGTACCTCGGCGATCGCGATGTCCGCGGCGCGGACCTGGTCCGGGGTGGGGAGCAGCGAGGCTCGGTTCACCATGCCCCAGCCGTAGAACTGGGTGTGCGCCAGCTCCAGGCGTACCGCGCCCAGCTCGGCGGCCAGCTCCGCGATCGGCATCAGATGGTCGATGTTCGCCCGGTGCAGCACCGCGTTGACGGTCATCGGCAGCCCGTGCCCGATGATCAGGCCAGCCGCGATCCGCTTCCGCTGGTGCGCCCGGATCCCGGCGATGGCGTCGGCGCCGTCCGGGTTGGAATCCTGAATGGACAGCTGTACGTGGTCCAGCCCGGCGGCGGCCAGCTCTGCGGTGAGCGGCTCGGTGAGGCCGACCCCGCTGGTGATCAGGTTGGTGTACATGCCGAGCCGGTGGGCGTACGCCACCAGCTCGACCAGATCCCGCCGGGCGAGCGGCTCGCCACCGGACAGATGCACCTGCAGCACACCCAGCTCCCGTGCCTCGCCCAGCAGCCGGCGCCAGTCGGCGGTGTCCAGCTCGTCGCGGTACGCCGACAGTTGCACCGGATTCGAGCAGTACGGGCAGCGCAGCGGGCAACGGTACGTCAGCTCGGCCAGCATCCCGAGCGGCATCGGCTCTGCCCGGTCTCGCACACTCGCCACCGCCTCCGCACCGGGGTCGGCCGCGGTAGTCCCGGCTGGTTCACCGATGTCGACCAGGCGCTCGGCAGTGAGCTGGCCGACCAGCTCCGAGACCTCCTCAGCGGTGACTCCCTCGTACTCCCCCTGAAGCGCCTCGGCGATCGCCGCCACGTCGCGCCGGCCGTCGCAGTAGCCGAGCACCGCCCCGGCGGTCTCGTTGAGCAGCAGGACGCCCTCGGGGTACAGCAGCGCCCGCTGGTCCCGCGCCTGGTCGTGCACCAGCCGTACGCCGCGCCGCAGCCCCACCCGACTCATCGCCAGCCCCCGTAGTCGATCGAGTCGAGCATCGCCCACAGCACGTCGCACTTGAACCGCAGCGCCGCGATCGCCGCCTGCTGCTGTTCCGGCGTCACGCAGTGGTCCAGCACCAACCCGAGGGTGTACGAGGAGTCGTGCCGCACCACGGTGATCCGGGACTCGAAGTACGCGTACGCCGTGGGGTCGATCCAGGGGTAGTGGCGATTCCACGCCAGCACCCGATCGGCCATCAGATCGGGCGAGAACAGCTCGGTGAGCGCGGCGGCGGCGCCCTCGTACCAGGGGCGGGTCTGGCAGAAGCGCAGGTAGCCGTCGACCGCGAACCGCACCCCGGGCTGCAGGTGCCGCAAGTCCAGCACCTCGTCCCGGGTCAGCCCCACCGCCTCGGCGAGGGCCAGCCATTCGGCGAGCCCGCCATCGCTGTCGCCGGTGCCCTCCTGGAACACGATCCGGGTGATCCACTTCTGCCGTACCTCGGGCAGCGGGCAGTTGGCGATGATCGCGCCGTTCTTCTGGGAGAGGGTGCACTGGTAGTACCACCGGTTGGCGACCCAGGACCGCACCTCGTCCGGCGTGCACTCTCCCTGATGCAGCCGTACATGGAACGGATGCTTGTCCCAGTACCGGGCGCCCTGCGCGTGCAGCGCGGCGGCGAACTCGTCTCGGCTCAGCGGTGGAACTCCCACGTCGGCGCTCCTCTTCCGCAGGCCCCGGGAAGGGGGGTAAAAGATAGGAAGTCTTACTAACTATTCAGGGATGAGAATAGGACAAGATCGGAAAGAATGCACTAGTGAAATCGATAAAGATAGGACCTCTCAGGCTCATGAGCCGGCGACGCGGGCTATGCGAATGCGCCGGCCTCTCCGCGGGACGGCGTGCTCGCCCAGCGGCCCAGACGTGGTCGCGCCACCGCAACCGCCGGGGCGCCGGCCTGACGCTGACGGACGTCGCGCTCCCGGCCCAACATGGTCGCGCTGCCAGCCGCCAGCAGCGCGTCAGGCGGTCGGGCGCAGGCGGTCTTCCAGCCCGGCGATGTGCACGGTGGACCAGCAGTGCGCCAGCTCGGCGTTGCCCGATGCCAGCGCGTCCACGATGCTGCGATGTTCGCTGACGGTCCGCTCGACGGCGTCCCACATGCCGCCACGCCAGACCCGGGGGCTCACCAGGGAGCGGCCGAGCCCGCGCAGCAGCCACACCAGCAGCGAGTTGCCGGCCGCGGCGGCGATCCGCCGGTGGAACTCCACATCGTGGTGTGCCAGCTCCTCCGGACACGTCGCGCGGGCGGTGTCCTCGCACAGGCGGTACAGCTCGGCGATCTCCTCGGCGCTGATCCGAGCGGCGGCCAGCGCCGCCAGCGGCGGCTCCAGCAACCGCCACACCTCGACCAGCTCCCGTACGCCGTCGCCGCGCTCGCGCCTTGCCCTCGGCAGGGCGCCCACCGCGGCGACATCGGCACCGCCCACGGTGACGAGATTGGCACCGCCCACTGCGGCGGCATAGGCATTGGCTCGGGTCATCGGACTTCGACCTCCATACCGTCGTACGCCACCTCGACCCCGAGCGCCTCGACCTGCTTGCGCTCCACGGAGTCCTCGACGAGCAGCGGATTGGTGTTGTTGAGATGCGTGTAGATCCGGCGGATCGCCGGCAGGCCGGCGAGCGTCGCAAGACTGCCGTCGGCGCCCGAGACCGGCAGGTGCCCCATCGAGCGTGAGGTCTTCTCGGACAAGCCCACCCGGGCCAGCTCGTCGTCGCTCCAACACGTGCCGTCGAGCAGCACGCAACTGGCGACGGCGAACTCAGCCAGCAGCCGGTCGTCGAGCGCGGGTACGCACGGCAGGTAGAGCAGTGAGCCGCCGGTACGTACGTCGGTGAACCGGTAACCCACCACCGCGGTCGGGTCCGGCGGCCGGTGCGCGGCGTACCGGGGTCGCTTCGTCGATCCGGTCGGGACCGCCCGGTACGTCAGCGGCGAGCCGTCGAGCGGCCGTTCCACGCCCGGCCCGACCTCCTGCCGGTGCAGCACGCAGTACGCCGAGAGGATCCCCAGCAGCGGGGCCGCCGTCCGGTGCACCCAGGCGGTGGCGACGACCGTCAGACTCGGCGTCTCACGCAGCGACAGCAGGCCGGCGGTGTGGTCGAGCTCGGCGTCGGTGAGCAGCACCGCGTCGATCGGATTGTGCCGCGGCTGCCCGTTGGCCGGCGGCCTGGCGATGCGCTCCAGCGAGCCGGCGAGATCGGGCGCCGCGTTGACCAGGAACCACCGCTCGCGGTCGGCGCTGATCGCCAGCGATGCCTGCGCGCGGGCCTGCGGCGGGA
>JBOGDG010000117.1:0-8118 GCA_050701655.1 Micromonosporaceae bacterium | reverse complement strand
CCCGTACCCGGGCGCCGCGGCACTGAGCCCGCGTCACGATCCCGGCCCGCGGCCACCGCAGGTCACGCTCGCGGTGATGCTCACCTTCGTCGGGATCGGGATCGCGTTCCTCGGCGTACTGCTGCTGTTCCTGGGTGGCATCGACGCCAGCCCCGGTGCGTCAACCGGCGGCGATCGCCAGGCCCGGCAGGCCGCCGCCGGAGCGTTCATCCTGGGCGGCGTCAACCTGATGGTGGCCACCGGTACCGCGGTCGCCGCGGTGTTCACGCTGCGCGGCGCCAACCCGGCTCGGGTAGTCCTCTGCGTACTGTGTGGGCTGTTCGCGGGCTGGAAGCTGACCTGTGGCGGCGTGGGGCTGGTCGGCCGATTCACCGGCAACGCGGGTGCCGGTAACTTCGGCATGGGAGTCGCGGCGTACGCCCTGGATCTGGTGCTGATGGTGTTGGCGCTGGTGATCATCACGTTGCTGCTGCTGGGGCCGTCCCACCAGTACTTCAGCAGACCCAGAAGAATCCCGTCGTACGACGGACCCCTCCACTTCACCACGCCGGGCCGTCCGGTCTGAGCCGCGAGAGAGAAGACGACATGACGTACGACCCCGGATACGGTCAACAGCCCGGCCACGGCAACCAGCCGCCGTACGGTGGGCAGCCCAGCTATGGCCCGCCCGGACAGGAGGCGTCCTCGCCGTACGCGGCCGACCCGAGCCCGGTGCCGGACGTCAGCCAGCCGATCGGTGGCTTCCCGCCGCCACCCGGGCCGCCGATGTCCGGCCCTCCGATGGGTGGGCCCCCGATGCCGGGTCCGCCCATGTCCGGTCCCCCGATGTCCGGGCCGCCGATCTCGGGTGCTCCGGCGTCACCGGCGTACGGGCCGACCGGGCTGCCGATGCATCCGGGCGCGGGGATGGCCACCGCCGACCCGGGGCCGCGGCCGCAGACGGTTACCGCCGCGATCGCGCTGACCTTCGTCGGGGTCGCGCTCGCCTTCGTCGGTACGGTGCTGACCCATCTGTTCGTCACCGAGGCGTTCTCGGCGGCGAACACCAGCGGGAACGCCGAGCTGGAGGAGAGCCTCAAGTCGATCTCCAGCTCGTGGACGTTCATCTCGGCCGGCATCAACCTGGTCGCCGCCGCCGGCGCCTCGATCTGCGCGATCTTCTCGATGCGCGGCTCCAACGGGGCGCGGATCACGCTCGCCGTACTGTGTGGCGTGTTCGCCGGTTGGAAGCTGACCTGCGGCGGCTACTGGGCGGCCACCACGGCGGCCGCGAAGTCGGAGGACACCGCGGTGATCGAGGACGCGATGCCGTTCCTGTGGGGCGCGGTCGGGATCGACTTCGTACTGCTGCTGGTGGCGCTCGGGATCCTGACGCTGCTGCTGGTGGGGCCGTCCAACCGGTTCTTCAGCCCGCCGAAGATGCCCGTACGGTACTGACGGTTACGCTGGCGCCGTGTCGGACAGAGACGAGCTGCTCAAACTGATCAAGGACCTTGCCGTGGTACGCGGCCGGGTCACCCTCTCCAGCGGACAGCAGGCCGACTGGTACGTGGACCTGCGCCGCGCCACGCTGCACCATGCCGCCGCGCCGCTGATCGGCCGGGTGATGCTGGACGCCACCGCCGACCTGGCGTACGACGCGGTCGGCGGCCTCACCCTCGGCGCCGACCCGGTGGCGACCGCGATGCTGCACGCCGCCGCCGTACGGGGTCGCGAGCTGGACGCCTTCGTGGTCCGCAAGGCGACCAAGACCTACGGCATGCAGCGCCGGATCGAGGGCCCCGACATCGCCGGCCGCCGGGTGCTCGTGGTGGAGGACGCGTCGACCACCGGCAACAGCCCGCTCACCGCGGTCGAGGCGGTACGGGAAGCCGGCGGCGAGGTGGTCGCGGTCGCGGTGATCGTGGATCGGGGAGCCGCCGGAGTGATCGCCGACGCCGAAATCGAATACCGGTACGCGTACACCCCGGATGATCTTCTGGAGTAGTGACCTGCACCACAGTCCGGCCGCAAGTATTGAACAAATCCATTGGAAACTGCTGATATTCGGGCGAATGGATGCGAGGGCTGGGAGGATTGAGCTGTGAGTACAGCCCTCCTTTCCCCGCCGCGCGAGGCGACGAGCCTCGACGCCGGCAGTCCCAGTTCCCCACTCGCCGGTGAGCCGGTGAGCCGTAACGACGCAGAGAAGCTCGCCAATGTTCTGAAGGCCCTTGCCGATCCCACCCGGCTGCGGTTGCTCAGCCTGGTGCAGTCCTCGCCGCAGTCGGAGGCGTGTGTCTGTGAGCTGACTGAGCCGCTCGGCATCAGCCAGCCCACGGTCAGCCACCACCTGCGGATTCTTTCCGAGGCTGGTCTGCTGCAACGCGAGAAGCGTGGCGTATGGGCGTATTACCGGCTGGTGCCGCACACCTTGACAAAGGTGGCGGACCTGCTGACACCGCCGCGCCGCCGTACCCGAAGGTGAAACTGTTACACATTAGCGGCCACCTGACCCCCTTGCGTTGCGCCTCAGCATTCGTACGCTGAGCGGCAACGCAAGGGGGTCACGTGGCCGGAGAACGTCTGGTGACGGGTCGAGTCTGGCTCGTGGTCGCCGGCACGACTCTGTTCGCCGTACTCACCGGCCTCCTGGTGTGGGTGGCGTTCAGCCGCGGCTGCACCGGAGAGCTGCCGCTGTCGGTGACCACCGCTCCCGAGATCGCGTCCGCGGTGCGCCAAGCGACCCAGCAGTGGACCGGCACCGACCCGACCGTACGCGGCACCTGCGTCACCGTACGGGTGGCCGGCGCCGACCCGGCACGGGTGGCCGCCGCGATCTCCGCCCGGGACAACGGCGACCTCGACGTCGCCGGGGCCGAGCCGGGCGCCACCGAGATCCCGCAGGTGTGGATCCCGGACGCCACCAGCTGGATCACGCGGGTGCGCGCCGTCGACCGGCGGTCGGTCGGCCGCGACGCCCCGTCGATCGCGATGAGCCCGGTGGTGCTGACGCTGCCGGAGCCGGACGCCCGCGCGGAAGGCTGGCCCGGCAGTCCGATCGGCTGGGACTACGCGATCGCCGGGATGACCTCCGATCCGCCTATGCCGGTGGCGATCATCGAGCCGCGCCGCTCCGCCGTCGGTCTCGCCGGTCTGCTCGCCAGCGCCGAGCTCGCCACTTCCGCCGCGAACACCGCCGGCAAGGACCCCGAGACGGCGGTGCTCGGCATGTACCGGGGGCTGTCGATGGCCCGCGCCGCCACCGCCGACGAGCTGCTGGGCCGGATGCCGCGCGACCCTGCCGAGGAGAGCCGGATCCGCGCGGCGCTGCTCTCCGAACGCGAAGTCCGGGCGTACAACGCGACCCAGCCCCGGGTGCTGCTGGCCGCCGTCTACCCGGAGCCGGCCGCCCCGGCGCTGGACTACCCGTACGCCACCATGGCGGGACTCTCGCCGGCGGAATCCAACGCGGCGGGACAGCTGCGCGACTGGCTGCTCGGCCAGTCGGCGCGGACGGTGTTCACCCGCAATGGCTTCCGTACCCCTAATGGAGCGGTGGGGGCAGGCTTCCCCAGCGCCGGCGGGGCCAGCCCCGAGCCGGTGCCGCCGCCGCGCGACATCGGTTCGGACCGGATCACCTCCGCGCTGGTGGCGTGGACCGAGGTCAGCATGGCGTCGCGGGTGCTCGCGGTGATCGACGTCTCCGGCTCCATGTCCACGCCGGTGCCGACCGCTGGCGGGCTGACCCGGCTCGAGGTGACCCGCCGGGCGGCCACCGCCGGGCTGAAGCTGTTCACCGACGACTCCGAGCTGGGGCTGTGGGTGTTCTCCACCCGGCTGGACGGTGCCAAGGACTACCGGGAGCTGGTCCCGGTCGGCCCGCTCAGCTCCTCCCGCAAGCAGATCGCCGGGGCGCTGAAGAAGGCGACGGCGAAGGCCGGCGGCGCCACCGGGCTGTACGACACCATCGCCGCGGCGTACCAGAACATGATCGAGGGGTACGACCCGGAGCGGTCCAACACCGTCGTCGTCATGACCGACGGGGTGAACGAGGACGCCGACGGCATCTCCGAAGACGAGCTGTTGAAGCGGCTGGCGAAGCTGACCGACCCGGCGAAGCCGGTGCACGTGGTGATCCTCGGCATCGGCCCCGACGTGGACAAACACCAGCTGGAGTCGGTCACCGGCGCGACCGGCGGCGGCGTCTTCGTCGCCACCGACCCTTCCAAGATCGGCGACATCTTCCTGAAGGCGCTGGCGCTCCCGTCCAGCTGAGCAGTCGCCGCGCCGAGCCCGACGGGACTAGCGTGGACCCGTACGGGGAAGGGGGCGATCGCCGATGGCCGACACCAGCGATGTCAACGCCAACGACCTGCGCGCGGACGACGCGTACACCGTGCCGACGACACACTGGCACGCGTTGCCCGACGGGCGGATCCAGTGCGACGTGTGCCCCCGGGCGTGCAAGCTGCGCGACGGGCAGCGCGGGCTGTGCTTCGTACGCGGCCGGCTCGACGACCAGATCGTGCTGGCCAGCTACGGCCGCTCGTCGGGATTCTGCGTGGACCCGATCGAGAAGAAACCCCTCAACCACTTCCTCCCTGGTACGCCGGTGCTGTCGTTCGGCACCGCGGGCTGCAATCTGGCGTGCCGCTTCTGCCAGAACTGGGACATCTCGAAGTCCCGCGAGATCGACACGCTCACCTCGTCGGCGTCCCCCGACGCGCTCGCGGAGGCGGCGGAGCGGCTCGGGTGCCAGTCGATCGCGTTCACGTACAACGATCCGGTGATCTTCATGGAGTACGCGATGGACGTCGCGGACGCCTGCCGGGATCGCGGGATCAAGGCCGTCGCGGTGAGCGCCGGCTACATGGAGCCGGCGTCGCGGGCCGATTTCTACCAGCACATGGACGCGGCGAACATCGACCTGAAGGCGTTCACCGAGGACTTCTACAAGAAGATCACGTTCTCCAAGCTCGGCGTCGTGCTGGAGACGCTGGAGTACCTTCGCCACGAAACCGATGTGTGGTTCGAGATCACCACGCTGGTGATCCCCGACCACAACGACTCGCCGTCGGAGATCACCGAGCAGTGCGAGTGGCTGCTGGAGCACCTCGGGCCCGGCGTACCGCTGCACTTCTCGGCGTTCCACCCGGACTTCAAGATGATGGACGTGCCCCGTACGCCTCCCGCCACGCTGGCGCGGTGCCGGCAGATCGCGCTCGACACCGGGCTGAAGTACGTCTACACCGGCAACGTGCACGACCCGGACGGCCAGACCACGCACTGCCCCGGGTGCGGCAAGCCGGTCGTGGTCCGCGACTGGTACGTGCTCCGCGACTACCAGCTCACCGACACCGGCGAATGCCGCCACTGCGGCACCCCGGTGCCGGGCCGGTACGCTGGACCCGCCGGCGACTGGGGCTCGAAGCGCCGCCCGGTGCAACTCCGGGATCGCGCCACCGAACCGGGCCCGCACGACCGCCGTACGCACGTCCCGCAGCCGCGACTGGCCCTCCCGGTAGTCCAGCCGTGACCACCGTCCTGCCGACGGCGAGGCCGACCCCCGCCCACCGCTCCCTCACGGCGCGTGCGCCAGCGCCCAACACGGCGGATGTGGGAGGGGGCGCGTGAGGGGGGTGCCGCCGGGGGTGAGGCCGGCTGCGGTGGCGGGGCGGTTCTATCCCGGGGATCCGGCGGCGCTGACCGAGCTGGTCGATCGGTTGCTCTCCGAGGTGAAGGTGCCGGGCGACGATCCGCTCGCCGCCGGCTATGTCGCGCCGCACGCCGGCTACCGGTTCTCCGGCCCGATCGCCGCCCGCGTGTACGCCCGGCTGCGCCGTCACGCCGGCACCGTACGCCGGGTGGTCCTGGTCGGCCCGTCGCACTTCGTACGCCTCGAAGGCTGTGCGGTGCCGGCGGTGGACGGCTGGGCGACCCCGCTCGGCGAGCTGGCGCTCGACGCCGAGGTGCGTGGTGCACTCCTCGCCGGGGCGCTGTCGGTGGTCGCCGACGACGCCCCTCACCAGCGGGAACACTCGCTCGAGGTGCAGCTGCCGTTCCTGATCCGGACGCTCGGCACCGACATCACGGTGCTGCCGATCGCGGTCGGGATCTGCGATGTGGACGATCTGGTGCCGGTGATCGAGGCGGCGGTCACCGACGGCGCGCTGCTGATCTGCAGCACCGATCTGTCGCACTACCACGACCAGGTCACCGCACAGCGGCTCGACCGACGTACCGCTGAGGCGGTCATGGGCTTGCGTCCCGAGGAGATTGGGGTACGCGACGCCTGCGGAGTCTTCGCGCTGCGCGGCACGGTCGGCTGGGCGCGGCACCACAAGCTGACCCCGGAGCTGCTCGATCTCCGCACCTCCGCCGACACCATAGGCGACCCCGACCGCGTAGTCGGCTACCCCGCCGTCGCCTTCCGCTGAGCCACCCACCCGCTCCGCGCGGCTCGCCGCAAGACGCCCCCTGCCGCCACCCCGCACGGCCCGGTCAGGCGCGGGTCAGCTTGATGGCGTCGGCCACCACGTAGCCCGGCTCCAGACTGGCGGTGCTGACACCGACGGTGTCGTGTTCGCCGGCGGCCAGCGGAAATACGCCCAGGCTGACCCACGTACCCCCGGATGATCTTTGGTCTACGGCGACCTTCTCCACAGCCTCAGCGGTACGCACCAGGAACGGGGTCGCGGGGTTGTAGTCGGGGGCGGTGGGATACCAGACCCACACCTCGTAGTCGCCGGCTTCGGGCACCTCGGCGCGGAACCACGCCGGATCGTCGACCAGCGCGGGGGCGGCGTACCGGTAGCCGGTGCCGTAGCGCTGGCCGGAGTGCGAGGACGCGCGCCACGCGTCGCTGGAGGTGAACCGGCCCTCGGTGGCGTCGTCGACCACTTCCGACCACGCACCGTCACCCTTGGTCCAGTTGTACGTGACCTCGACCCAGTCGTTGTCGGTCATCTTCAGGTCGTGCCAGAAGGTGCCGTCGGCGAGGTCGATCCCGGCCGGGTTACGGACCGTACGCCCGAAGCCGTCCTTCCCCCCGTTGTAGCCGTCCCGGTACGCGGCCTGCGCCTCCGGTGTACCCCGCGGCAGATCCTGGAACCGTTGCCGCTCCGCCGCCGGGCTCCAGTAGTCGTCCTTGGTGTTCCACGGCCCGACGTCCCACACCGGCGCGGTGACGCTGCGCCCCTGGTAACGAACCGTCACCGTGTACTCGTTGCCGCCGTCGCTGGCGAGCGCCCGGCGCGACGGCAGCGCCACGAACCGGTCGTTCTTCACGATCTTGTGGCCGTTGGCGGTGGTGCCGCCGACCAGGCCTTCCCGGGTCGCGTACACCCGGTAGGTGAGGGGTTCGCCTCTGTCCTCGACCGCGGCCCGCCCGGTGTCGACCGCCCGCAGCTTGAAGTCACCCAGCGTCGCCGCCGGGTCGGTGAAGACCGCGCGCGGCTGCACCTCGCGGCCCGCGTACGGCAGGCTCGCGGTGGGCGCCGCGGCCCGCCACTCCGACCAGCCCCTGCCCGGCTGCCGGGTCCGTACTTCGATGGTGACTCCGCTGGTCACGGGCGTCACGGTGATCTCGTCCACCGCATGAGCCGCTCTGTGTACGCCGAACGTGTACATGCCGCCAGGACGACCGTCCGTGAGCGTGGTCCGCTCCGGCGCGACCACCCGCAGCCGCCCCCCGACCGGCGCCACCCCCACCACATCCCCACCCACCGAGTCAACGTCAACCCGCCAACTCTCCCGGTGCCGCCCCTGCTCCCCCGCTGTGCCGGCCTGGTCCCGCGCCGTGCCGGCCTGGTCCCCCGCCGTGGCCACCGTCGGCGCCGCAGCCACGACCAGCCCCACCACCGTCGCCGTCACCACCGCGATCCGCATGCGAACATGATCACCGCCACCCACCCTCCCCCGCACTCAAACCCCCACATTCCCCCCGAACCAGTGCCCCACCGGCATCAGGTCATGGGGTTCTGTGGTCAAACTGCTGTCTCCACGCCGCCAAGACAGCTGTCCTGTCTTTTGTTCGATCGGACACTTATGTCTCGGGTTGGTCCGGACACTGGAGTAGTTGTGGGCGCAGCATGCGCTCATGGCGGACAGGGTGGTTCCGGTGGAGGTGCGCAATGC
>JBOGDG010000116.1:0-8157 GCA_050701655.1 Micromonosporaceae bacterium | reverse complement strand
ACCGAATCCGGCGGCGTGGTGCTCAACGTCGACGAGTGGGCCGCCGCCGACATGTACGCCCACCTAGCCTCACTCGCCCCCGACGCCCCAGCGCCCGCCCAGCCCGCCGGGCCGCCCGCCCTGCCCGTCGGTGCGGCAGCGTCCGACCAGCCCGCGGGTGCGGCCGTGTTCGAGCAGCCCGCCGGTGCTCCGGCGACCAGCCTGGCGGTCGGGCACCGCGGGGTGCTGGTGGAGGAGCAGGTCAGCGGTGGGGTGGAGCTGCTGCTGGGGATCGCGCCGAGTCCGCTCGGGCCTGTGCTCACGCTGGGCGCGGGCGGCGTACTGACCGAGGTGCTGGACGACGTGGCGGTACGCCTGCTCCCCGTCGACGAGCTGGACCTGCGCGACCTGCTCGCCGAGATCAAGGTGTCGCGGCTGCTCGCCGGGCACCGGGGCGCGCCGGCCGCCGACCTGGCCGCGCTCAGCGAGCTGATCCAGCGGCTGGAACAGCTGGTCGTGGCCTGGCCACCCGGGTACTCGCTCGATCTCAACCCGGTGCTCGCGCTGCCCGACCGCGCCGTCGTCCTCGACGCCGCCTACCTCCCGCCCGAAACCCCAGGTAGCGACCAAGGAGCCACGCCGACTGGCGCGGCGGGCGGGGTGCGGAGCGAGGCGGGTCCCGATCAGGAGCCAGGGGCAGCCGGCGCGGCGGGCGCGGGTGTGGAGAGAGGCGGGTCGTGATGGGTGAGCGGGCGGGCGAGTTCCCGTACACCCGGGGAATTTCTAAGGATCCGGCGCCATGGATCATGGGGCAGTACGCCGGCTTCGGCACCCCGGCGCAGTCCAACCAGCGGTTCAAGCAGCTGCTCGACGCGGGAGTCACCGGCTTCTCCGTGGCGCTCGATCTGCCGACCCAGATGGGGCTCGACTCCGACCATCCGCGCGCCGCCGGTGAGGTCGGGCGGGTCGGGGTCGCGATCGACTCGCTGCGCGACATCGAGATCCTGATGGACGGCATCCCGCTGGAGAAGATCTCCCAGGTGCGTACCACCGCCAACTCGATCGGCTACCTGTGGGCCGCGCTGTTCACCGCGCTCGCGAAGCGGCGGGGCGCGCAGCCGAACGACTTCGGGATGTTCATCCAGAACGACGTACTCAAAGAATTCATCGCCCGGGGTACGCAGGTCTTCGGGCCTGCGCCGTCGCTGAAGCTCGCCGTCGACACCATCGAGCACTGTGTACGCCACACCCCGCGCTGGGTGCCGCTGGCGATGAGCGGCTACCACATCCGGGAATCCGGATCCGACGCCGCGCAGGAGATCGGCTTCACCTTCGCCAACGCGATCGCGTACCTGGACGAGTGCGTCAAGCGCGGGCTGTCGGTGGACGACGTGGCGCCGACACTGTTCACGTTCCTGACGGTCGGGATCGAGCTGCTGGACGAGGTGGCGAAGCTGCGCGCGGCGCGCCGGGTCTGGGCTCACCTGCTCCGGGAGCGGTACCAAGCGCGGGACCCCCGCTCGATGCAGCTGCGGATCTTCGCGTTCACCGCCGGCTCGTCGCTGACCGCACAGCAGCCGCTGAACAACGTGGTCAGGACAACCCTGGAAGCCACCGCCGCCGCGCTCGCGGGGGTGCAGACACTGCACGTCTCCGGGTACGACGAGGCGCTCGGCGTACCGACCGAGCAGGCGGCGACTCTCGCCCTGCGTACGCAGCAGATCGTCGCCTTCGAGTCGGGCCTCGCCGACGTGGTCGATCCGATGGGAGGGGCGCCGGAGATCGAGGCCCGTACCGACGCCTGCGAGACCGCGATCCGCGACGTGATGGCCGACGTCGAGCGGCGCGGCGGCGCGCTGGCCTGCATCGAATCCGGCTACCTGTCCCGGGAGCTCGCCGAAGCCGCGCACCGGCACGCGCTGAGCGTCGAGTCGGGAGAGCGGGTGGTGGTCGGCGTCAACCGCTACCCCGCGCCGAGCGAACCGCTCGAGGTGTTCAGCGTCGACCCCGCGCTGGAGGCCTCCCAGACCGCGTCGCTCGCCGCGCTCCGGGAGACCCGCGACGCCGCCGCGGTGGCTCGGGCGTTGAACGGCGTCGAGGAGGCCGCCCGCGCCGGCGACAACGTGGTGCCGGCCTGCGTCGAAGCGGTCACCGAGTACGCCACCCTCGGCGAAGTGGTCGACAAGCTCCGCTCCGTCTACGGCCCCTACCGCCCCACCACCGTCTTCTGACCCCGGCGTGGCGGGCTTTGTGGTCAAAATGCGGTCTCAGGACCAGGGATGACAGCGTATTGGCCACAATCCCGAAGCTCAGCGGGTGAGGAGGGTGAAGGCGAGGTTGATGAGGTTGGCCTGGAGGTGTTCGCGCGGGGGGCGGGGCTGGTGTAGGAACCAGTCGTAGACGACAGCGTTCACGGCACCGATGGAACGCCATCGCGGCGAACCGGAAGTCGCGCGGCTCGATCTCGCCGCGTGCCACGGCGGCGGCGCCTTCGTACTCGACCAGTGCGACGATGTTCTCCCGGAACGCCAGCCGCTGCCGTTCCACCTCCGGGCTCGCGCCGACCACCTCGACGAACGAGATCCGGGCCCGCCGCTGGTCAGACATCACCGTCCGCAGGTACGCCGCAACCGCCCCCTCCAGCCGACGGACCCACACCGGCCGCACCCGCCCCCACGGCCGGGCCCGGCGCCGCCCCTCAGCGCCAGAGGCTGATGATGGTGGCCACGGCGAGCAGCTTGAGCAGCCAGTCGCCGGCGTGGATGGCGGCCAGCTTGGGCGGCACCTTCTCCCACATGATCGCGCCGCTCCACAGCACGATCGGGAAGCCGACCCAGAGCGCCAGCCCCAGCAGCACGCCGCTGCCCCAGTCGTCGACGCCGATCGCGCCAGCCACCCCGGCGAACACCACGGCGAGCACCAGGTTGCGTACCAGCTCGACGCCGATCTGCCACGGCTTCGGCTGGGTGTCACCCGCGTACGCGGGATGCAGCGCCGCCATCTGCTTGCCGAACAGGATGTAGTAGCCGGTGCTGAGCACGAACAGTGCGATCGCCGCCACGGCCACCGCCAGATAGTTGATCTCCGGCATCGGGAACCTCCTCGTCTCGCAGGAGTAGACCATCAGGCCCCGGAAAACTCATCGGCCAACACACCTTGTCGTCTAGACGATCGCGATATATCGTTAATGCATCGCGACACGACTAGATGATCCGGAGGATCAATCAGGAATGAGTTACCGAGAAGCAGTGGAGACCGCCCGCGGGATGCGGGGCGTACGGTTCCGGAGCCGGTTCCGGAGCGAGCAGAGCACCGGTTACGACGGCGCGCCCGAGCGGATGCGCCGGGGTGGCCGCGGTGCCGGTGAAGCCAGTGCGCGAGCCATGCGACGTGGTGGCCGGAGCGCGGAGTTCGAGAGAGAGGCACGTGGCATGCGACGGGGAGACGAAGAGAGTGGCCGGGAGCGCCGGCACGGTCGGCGGCGCGTTCGCGGGCCGGGATTCGGCTTCGGAGGGCCCGGGTTCGGTCCGCCGTTCGGGGGTCCGGGATTCGGTCCGGGGTTCCCGTTCGGGGGCGGGCCGCGGCGGGGCCGGGGCGGTCGGCGCAACCGGGGTGACGTACGCAGCGCGGTGCTCGTACTGCTCGCCGAGCAGCCGATGCACGGCTACCAGTTGATCGGCGAGATCGCCGAGCGCAGTGAGGGGATGTGGCGCCCGAGTGCGGGGTCGGTCTATCCCGTACTCCAGCAGCTGGAAGACGAGGGGCTGGTACGGATCGAGCGGGTCGAGGGGCGCCGCGTGGTGCACCTTACCGAGGCCGGCACGGCGTACGTCGCCGAGCACAAGGACCAGCTCGCGGCGGTGTTCGACACGGTCACCGGATCGGTGGACGACAGCGTGATGGAGCTGTTCGGCCTGATGCAGCAGGCTGGGATGGCGGCGACCCAGGTCGCCCACGCCGGTACGCCGAACCAGGTCGCCCGCGCCCACAAGGTGCTGGAACGCGCCCGCCAGGATCTCTACAAGATCCTCGCCGACGGCGACCTGCCGGAGGATTCCGAGGCCGACACCCCGTAGGGCCCGATCACGCGAGACCTTGGACATCTGACGCCGGCAACGCCGTACCAGATGTCCAAGGTCAAAAGCGTTTTAGCGGGGGTACGTAGACTGGCCGGCGTTGGGGGAGGAATGCCGTGAAACTGTCGGTGCTGATGCCGGTCTACAACGAGCGCGAGCGGGTGACCACCGCGATCAAGCAGGCGCTCGCGGTCGACTATCCCTGCGAGATCGAGCTGGTGGTCGTCGACGACGGCAGTCGGGACGGCACCGACGAGCTCCTAGAGCAGCTCGACGATCGCCGGATCCGGCTCGTCACCCACCCGCGTAACCGGGGCAAGGGCGCGGCGATCCGTACCGCCGCAAAGGCCGCCACCGGCGACTACATGATCATCCTGGACGCCGACCTGGAGTACGACCCCGAGGAGATCCCGAAGCTGCTGTCGCCGGTGCTCGACGGCCGCGCCGAGGTGGTGTACGGGGTACGCGGCTTCGGCGGCCACAGCGCGTACTCCTTCTGGTACGTGATGGGGAACAAGGCCGTCACCACCGCCGCGAACGTGCTGTTCAACAGCTACATCGGTGATCTGGAGACGTGTTTCAAGCTGCTCCCGCTGCCGCTGTACCGGTCCCTGCGGATTCGCTCACACGGGTTCGGCATGGAGGCCGAGGTGACCGGCAAGCTGCTGGCGCGGGGGATCCGCCCGTTCGAGGTGCCGATCAGCTACCGGGCGCGTACCCGCGACGAGGGCAAGAAGATCACCTGGCGGGACGGCGTCGAGGCGCTCTGGATCCTCGGCCGGGAACGCCTCGCCAAACCTAGCCGCTAGCTCGCCCAGCCGGTTGCCTTGCCGAGGGGTCTTGCGGCTACTCCGCATTGCGGAGTACCGTCTTTGGCACGCTACGGATTGGGACCTGACGTGGACACCACCCAGCTGCTCAAAGGAGTGCTCGACCTGGCGGTGCTCGCCGTCCTGCGTGAGGCCGACGGGTACGGCTACGACATCCTCCGCCGGCTCCGTACCGCCGGGTTGGAGGAGGTGGGGGACGCCTCGGTGTACGGCACTCTGCGCCGCCTCTACCGGGGCGGGGCGTTGACCACGTACCTGGTGGCGAGCCCCGAGGGGCCGCACCGCAAGTACTACGCGCTGACGCCCGGAGGGCGTACCCAATTGGAGAAGTCCCGCGACGTGTGGCGGGAGTTCGCCGCGACCATGGACAGGCTGCTCGCCGCCGAGGAGGCCGCAGGATGATGACCGACACCCGTACCACCGAGATCGACCGGTACGTCGAGCAGGTCCACGCCGCGTTGGCGCACCTGCCCGAGGAGACCCGCGCCGACCTGGTGGAAGACCTCCCGACCCACCTCGCCGAGGTAACCGCGGACACCTCCAGCCCACTGGAGGAACAGCTGGGCAGCCCGCAGGCGTACGCCGCGGAGCTGTGCTCATCCGCCGGCCTCCCCAGCGCCGCCCCAGTGGCACCTGGTGTCGGCGATCTCGACGAGCTGCTACGCCGGTGCGATCGCCGCATCGGTGGCTGGTTGGGCTACCCCAGATTCCTTGACTTCCTGGCGGCACTGCGTCCGACCTGGTGGCTACTGCGCGGCGTGGCGGTAGGTGCCGCCGTTGGCGTGGTGGCTGGCGCCGCTCTTAACGTTGCGGCCCGGATGGTTGCCGACGGGTACATCGCCGTCCAGCTCGAGTTCCTGCTTGTCGCCGTGGGGGTATTGGTGGGCAGCTGCCTGTCGGTGCGGCTGGGTCGTGCGCGGCAACGTCTGTCGGCGCCGGCGAGGATGGCGGTCGTCACCGGCAATGTCCTGTTGCTGGTTCTGCTGTGGCTCGGTGTCTGGGCCATGTCCTAGTGCGCCGCAGGTCGACGTAGGACACCAGGAGCCCGCTGTCGGCGCGAGCTGCCGGATACCATGCAACCTGAAGTGAACTTCAACTCCAGGTTGTGTGAAAGGGGTCTCGGTGGAGCCGCAGTTGACCATCGGGGAGCTGGCGGTACGGTCCGGCGTGGCCGCCTCCGCGCTGCGCTACTACGAGAAGCAGCGGTTGATCCGAGCCGACCGTACGAGCGGTAACCAGCGGCGGTATCCGCGCAGCGAGCTGCGCCGGGTGGCCTTCGTACGGGTGGCGCAGCGGGTCGGGCTGTCGCTGGAGGAGATCCGCGACGCGCTGGCCACGCTGCCGGAGGAGCGCACCCCGAACCGCGCCGACTGGACCAAGCTGTCACGTGCCTGGCGGAGTCGGCTCGATGCCCAGATCGGGCTGCTGGAGCGGCTCCGGGACAGCCTCGACGGCTGCATCGGCTGCGGCTGCCTGTCGCTGCAGCGCTGCCAGCTCTACAACCCAGGTGACATGCTCGCCGACCAGGGCAGCGGCCCGAGGATCCTGCTAGGCCGCAACGGCTGAGCGCCACGCCTGAGCCGCAACGCCTGAGCCGCAAGGGGCCGAGCCACACCCGAGCCGCGCCCGCGACCCGACAGCGGCCCAGCCCCGACCGCGGCCTACTTGGACGGCTCGGGCAGATCGCAGTCGATCTTCGGGTTGAGACCGGTGTAGTTGAGTGGCCCGACCACGATGGTGACCACCGTGGTGCCCAACTCGGCGCAGTTTGCCTCCGTGCGGTCGTAGTAGCCGCGCTGGCCTGCCGCCACCGCGCCGATGACGAGCCAGATGACCAGGAGCACCGCTCCTGCCGACGTTCCGTAATGCACGGCCGCCTCCTGCCCCGCGAAACGAACACAACAGGAGGTACGTACCCGAATGAGCGGGTTGTCACTCCACAGTGAGCAGCACCTTGCCGATGTGTTCGTTGGCCTCGACCACCCGGTGCGCCTCGGCCACCTCGCTGATCGGCAGCCGCCGGTCCACCACCGGGCGTACGTCGCCCGCGCCGATCAGCGGCCACACATGGTCGCCGACCGCCCGTACGATCCCCGCCTTCTCCTCCACCGGACGCGACCGCAGCGTGGTACCGATGACCGAGAGCCGCTTGGTCAGCAGGGTGCCGAGATTCAGCTCGGTCTTCATCCCGCCCTGCAGCCCGATGATCACCAGCCGGCCACCGGTGGCGAGCACGTCGAGGTTGCGCCCCAGGTACGCCGCTCCGATGATGTCGAGCACCACGTCGGCGCCCCGCCCGCCGGTGGCGTCCTTGACCGCCGCGACGAAGTCATCGGTGTGGTAGTCGATCAGCCCGTCGGCGCCGAGTTTGCGCAGCGCGTCGTGCTTGTGGCCGCTGGCGGTGCCGTACACCTTGGCTCCGGTGACGCGCGCCAGCTGGATCGCGAACGTGCCGATCCCGCTCGCCGCGCCGTGCACCAGCAGCGTCTCGTGCGGCCGGAGCGACGCGATGCCGTACACGTTCGACCACACCGTGCACGCCACCTCGGGCAGTGCGGCCGCGTCCACAAGAGACACTTTCCCTGGTACGGGGAGCAGCTGCCCCGCCGGTACGGCGACCCGCTGGGCGTACCCGCCGCCGGCGAGCAGCGCGCACACCTCGTCCCCGATCCGCCAGCCGGTCACGTCCGCGCCCAGCTGCACGATCCGGCCCGCGCACTCCAACCCCGGGTACGGCGGCGCGCCCGGCGGCGGCGGGTAGAACCCCTTGCGCTGCAACAGGTCGGCCCGGTTGACCGCGGTGGCGGCCACCTCGACGATCACCTCGCCGGGCTCGGCGACGGGATCGGGGACTTCCTCCCAGGTCAGCACCTCGGGCCCGCCCGGCGTCGGGATCGTGACTGCGTACATGTCCGCACCCTATGCGGGGGTCGGCTCCCTTATCGGGCCGGGAGGGCGGCGAGCATCTGGTCGCGTACCCGGTCCAGGTGGCGCCGCATCACAGCGGCGGCCCGTTCGGCGTCGCCGGCCGCGACCGCCTCGGTCACCGCGTCGTGGTCGTCCAGCGAGGCGCGGGTGTGCACCGGGTCGGCGGCGAGCCGGCTGCGCAGCAGGATCACCTGCTGCTGCACCAGGCGTACCTGGGCGGCGATCCGCGGGCTGCGGGCGGTGTCCAGCAGCGCGGTGTGAAAAGCGATATCCAGCCGGTACGGGAATGCCCCGCCGCCCTCCGCCGTGGCCCGCGACTCCGCGCACACCCCACGCAGCCGCGC
>JBOGDG010000115.1:0-8172 GCA_050701655.1 Micromonosporaceae bacterium | reverse complement strand
GGCCGGCGTACCGGCCTCCGCGGAACGAGACGTCAGCAGTTGGGGGCGCTCCAGAAACGGCTTGACTTGTTGCCCAGGTGGGTATGGTCGCCGTGTCCCGGGTAGCCGGGGCCGAGGATCTCCTCGAAGCCGGCGTACCGGCCCGCGCGCCACATCTCACACAGCGTCGGGCCGCTGGCGGTACCGAGGTCGGCGGCCTGCCCGTACAGGTGCAGGCTGGTCGAAGAACCGCCGACACTGCTGTTGCACGAGTAGCTGCGGAACCCGGAGGTGACCACCATCGGGCGGCTGCCGAGCTTCTTCCGCATCGCTTCCAGCTGCCACATGATCCGCAGCGCGTTCTCCTTCGCGGTCGCGGCACTGACCGCGCCGCCGTTGTAGTTGTGCGCGCCGCAGTTGTTGTTCAGCTCGTAGTGGCTGAAGTGGATCGGCGTGCAGTCGTCGTCCTGCAGGGCGTACAACTTGCTGTACGTCTGCGAGCCGGCGATGCCGTCCGCCGACAGCCCGTACCCGGACTGGAAGCGTTTCAGCGCCGACTCGGTGGCCGGGCCGAACTGGCCGTCGAGGCCCAGATTCTCGCCGTAGGAGACCCATCCGGCGATCCGCTTCTGCAGCTGGGTGACGTCGCTGCCGCTCATGCCGCGTTTGAGCACCCGGCCCCAGGTGTAGCAGGCATCGGCCTGTGCGGGCGTCTCGGTGACGACGTTGACGGTGAAGGTGGTGGCGATCGCCAACAGGATCGCCGCGATCAAAGAGAATCTGTGGGTACGCATGTTCTCGCCTCCGGAGTCCTGCTCAGCAGCCAGCCCAGAACCGGCTGGACTTGTTGCCTACGTGGGTGTGGTCGCTGTGCCCCTGGTAACCAGGGCCGAGGATCTCTTCGAAGCCGGCGCGCTTGGCGGCGGTGTGCATCTGGCACAGCGTCGGCCCGCTGCCGGTACCGAGGTCGGCCGCCTTGCCGTACGTGTGCAGGCTGCCCGACGAGCCTCCGACCCGGCTGTTGCAGGCGACGCTGCGGAAGCCGGACGTGATCACGATGGCCTGGCCGCCGAGCTTCTTGCGCATCGCCTCCAGCTGCCACATCACCCGGATCATGTTCGACTTCGCGGTGGCCGCGGAGACGTTGCCGCCGGTGTAGTCGCGTTCCCCGCAGCTGTAGTTGAACTCGGAGTGGCTGAAGTGGATCGGGGTGCAGTCGGCGTCCTGCAGGGCGTACAGCTTGTTGAACACACCCGAGCCGGCGACCCCGGTGGTGCTGCCGAGGTTGTAGCCGTTCTTGAACCGGATCACCGCGTCCTCGGTACGGGCGCCGAAGACCCCGTCGATGGCGAGGTTCTCGCCGTAGCCGACCCAACCGGCCAGCCGGATCTGGAGCTGTTTGACGTCACCGCCGCTCATGCCGCGGCTGAGCGTGCGGTTCCAGGTGTAGCAGGCGTCCGCGGCCGCCGGTGATGCGGCGAAGATGCCGAGGGCGAGGGTCGAGGCGGCCGTCAGTGCCGCAGCCAGAAGGATTCGGACAAGTCGGTGCATGATGCCTCCCACCAGGGGGTTGTGGTGGTCGGCAGGCCTGCCGTACCCCGGAATAATCTCGGAAGTTGAGTAACAAAGTCAACGAATCACCTGAAGATTTCCTTCATGGAAATCCGCCCGCCGCCGGCTGGTACGTCGCACTATCCCCATAGCCTGCGGAGATGGACTCCAGCGTGATCGCGGTCGGGCCGGTGCTCGCCGTCGTACTGGTGCTGCTCGTGGCGGCCGCCGCCGCGCTGGTCGCGCTCGGTCAGCTCGGCCTCACCCGGGGCATCCTGGTGGCAGCCGGCCGCGCGGTGCTGCAGCTCGGCCTGGTGTCGCTGGTGATCGTCGCGGTGGTCCGTTCCGGTCCGCTGGTGGCCGGCTTCGTCACCGTGATGTACGCCGTCGCCGTCGGCACCGCCGCCCGGCGCATCACCCGGCACCGCAGCGGCGTGTGGGTGGCGCTGCCGATCGCGCTGTCCGTGGCACCCGTACTGGCGTTGGTGCTGGTCACCGGGCTGGTGCCGCTCACCGGGATCGCGGTGGTGCCGATCGCCGGCATCCTGATCGGCAACGCGATGACCGCCTCCGCGCTCGCCGGCAAACGCTGCCTGGAGGAGCTCCGGGTACGCCGCGGCGAGTACGAAGCCGCCCTCGCGCTCGGCTTCACCGACCGGGACGCCGCCGCGGAGCTGTGCCGCCCGGCCGGCGCGCTCGCGCTGGTGCCGCCGATCGACCAGACCCGTACGGTCGGCCTGGTCACCCTGCCGGGCGCCTTCGTCGGGGTGCTGCTCGGCGGCGGCAGCCCGGTGCAGGCCGGCGCCACCCAGCTCTTGATCCTGATCGGCCTGCTCGCGGTGGAGGCCGCCGCCGTACTCGCCGTGGTCGAGCTGACCGCCCGCCGCCTCCTCCGCGAGGCCTGACCCGCGTACCGCCCCGCGCGATCTCGTCCGGGTTGTCAACGCCCACGGGCGATCTCGTCCGGGTTGTCAACGGTTGAGGGGCGCCGCCGCGGTTGACACGACAGACGAGATCAACTCGACGTGCCCGGAGCGGGTCAGAGGGCGGCGAAGTGGGGGCCGTCTGGCGGGAGGGGTGGGGTGATGCCGGCGGCGGCGGCGCGGCGGGCGAATTCGCGTAGGCCGGCGACCTGGCGCTCTCCCAGCGAGAAGTCCAGGGCCTGGAAGTAGCCGGTGAGCACGGCCGGGTCGATCGACTCCCAACGGGCGGCCGCGGCGGCGACGACGTCCAGCTCGTCGAGACACAGGTCACGGGAGCGCAGGAACGCCTCGTGTACGTCCTTCACCAGGCCGGGCTGGGTCTCGGCGTACTCCTTGCGGACCGCCCAGACGGCGAACACCATCGGCAGGCCGGTCCACTCCCGCCAGGCGGTGCCGAGGTCGGTGACGCACAGCTCCTGCTCCGCGGCCTGCAGCCCGGCCCGCAACGCCACATCCCCGATCAGTACGGCGGCGTCGGCCTCCAGCAGCATCTCCGTCAGATCCGGCGGGCACCGCAGGTACGACGGGCGGACCGCGTACCGCTCCTCGAGCAGCATCTGCGCCAGCAGCACCCCGGTACGGCTGGTCGAGCCGAGCGCCACCCGGCAGCCGTGCAGCTCGCCGGGGGGCACCGTGGAGACCAGGTTGACCGACTGCACCGGCCCGTCGGAGCCGACCGCGAGATCCGGGAGCAGCAGCAGCCGGTCGGCGTACCGCAGATACTCCACGAGGCTGATCGGGCCGATGTCCAGCTCGCCGGTGACCAACAGCTCGTTGAGCCGGTCGGGGGTGTCCTTGGTCAGCTCCACGTCCAGCAGCGCACCGGAACGCATCAGCCCCCAGTAGAGCGGCAGGCAGTTCAGGAACTGGATATGCCCCACCCGGGGCCGCCGCTCGCGGCTGCTGTGCCCACCGGCTCGTTCGTTCACGCCCGCCACGGTAGCCGCAGCCTCAGCTCGCCGGCCGGGCGAGGGCACGTACCCAGGGCGGCAGCCGGTCCACGTCGGCGGTGGCGAGCAGCCGCGCGAACGCCGAGCTCAGCTCCTCGTCCTCGGCGGCGGCCGCCACCAGTACGGCGCCCAGCTGGTTGGCGATCAGCCGGCGTACCTGGTCGCGGGTGAGCGTCTGCCGCTCCAGCCAGTCGAGCGAGATCACCTCCATCATCGCCACCCAGCCGCGCAGGCTGGCGCGCAGCACCGCGGTGGGGCGGGTGACCCCGATGCTGGTGATCACCAGGTCGACGATGAACTGCCGGGTCTCCTCCACGATCGAGGCCAGCTCGTCGGGCTGGCCGGCGGCGCGCGCCGGGCCCCGCAGCAGCGCGGCGAAGTCTTCCCGGCGCTGCTCGGCGAACTCCAGGTACGCCCTGGCCGCGTACTGCAGCTTCTCGAACGGGTGCACGTCCGGCAGCACCAGCCGGGCCCGCAGGTCGTCGCAGGCGGAGCGCACCGCGGCGACGTACAACCGCTCCTTGGTACGGAAGTAGTGGTAGACCAGCGCGCGCGACGCACCCGCCGCCTCGGCGATGTCGTCGATGGAGAGCTGGCCGGCCGGGGTGGTGCTGAGCAGCCGCAGCGTGGCCGAAACGATCTCGTTGCGCCGCTGCACCACCGACAGCCGGCGGCGCCGGGTCGGCTTCCCAGATCCGGCCGGGGACCTGGTCGGCTCGACCGAGGTCAACTTGCGCTCGCCCATGCACCGCCCCATCGCGTGTACGACTCACGTTCAAGCCTAGCCGCCGCGGCCGGCCAACCCGGCGCCGGGCGCAAAGCCGGCGCCCGGCGAAATTCGGATGACTCAGCGGGTACGCGGGGCTAGGCTTTTTGGCTCGTGCGCGCGAGGCGCACCCCGTCGAAGCCGGGCACAGCCGACACCGCTGGCGCTCCACACAGCGGAAACGCCGGGCGGCCTAGGGCAGTGGGACCGACGTCCACAGCCGAGGAACGCAGCAGATGACGCTGGGCAACGCACCCGACCCTGAGCTGGAAACCGAACGAGAGCACCTCACCGCGTCCCGCGCCGCGCTGGCGCGGATGCGGGAACGTACCACCGCGCTGTTCGCCACCGGCGAGAACGTGGCCGGTGACGCGTACTCCGCCGAAACCCTGGGACGTACGCTGGCCCGCCGGCTCGCCGAGCTGGCCGACAACCCCGACACCCCGCTGTTCTTCGGCCGGCTCGACCACGACCTCGACGGCGAGCCGGTCAGCCACCACATCGGGCGGCGGCACGTCACCGACGACGCCGGGGAGCCGATGGTGCTGGACTGGCGGGCGCCGGTGAGCGAGGCGTTCTACCAGGCCAGCGTGAAGCAGCCGATGGGTGTGGCGCGGCGCCGCCGGTTCGGGTTCGACAAGGGCGAGCTGACCAGCTTCGAGGACGAGCGGCTCGCCGCCGGGGAGGAGCTCGGCACCGCCAGCCGGATCCTCACCGAGGAGATCGAGCGCCCCCGGGTGGGGCCGATGCGCGACATCGTCGCCACCATCCAGCCCGAGCAGGACGAGCTGGTGCGCGCCCCGCTCGCCGACTCGATCTGCGTACAGGGGGCGCCGGGCACGGGGAAGACGCACCCTCAGTATGGCGTACACTGCCGGCATGACGCAACCGCACCGCGCAGACCTGTATGTCCGGCTGTCCGAGCTGCACGACGATCACGCCGCGTCCCTCACCGACCAGGAACGCCGGCTACGCGAGCACGCCGGCCGGCTCGGCTGGGGCGTACGCCGGGTGGTGGTGGAGAACGACATCAACGGCGACGGGCGACCCAAACCCGCCTCCGCGTTCAAACGCCGCAAGGTGGCCGTGCCCGGGTCCGAGCGTAGACAGCTGCGGGTGGTCCGGCCCGGCTTCCGCTCCATCGTCGAGGACCTGATGACCGGACGCAGCGACGGGCTACTCGCCCTCGACCTGGACCGGGCGGTACGCGACCCCCGCGATCTAGAAGATCTGATCGACGCGGTGGAACAGTACGGGGCCCGGGTCGAGTCGGTCACCGGCTCGCTCAAGCTGGCCTGCGACGCGGACATCACCATGGCCCGGGTGATGGTGGCGATGGGCAACAAGTCCTCCCGGGACACCGGCCGGAGGGTATCCGCGTCACGGGAGCGCCGCGCCCGGGAAGGCCGCTTCGGCGGCGGGAAACGCCCCTACGGGTTCGCCGCGGACGGGCTCACCGTGCTCCCCGCGGAGCAGGAGGTGATCCGCGACGCGGCCCACGCGATCGTGCACGGATCGTCGCTGCGCGGCCTGGCCCGCGACCTACGCGACCGTGGCGTGCCCACCGCTACCGGGGCGGCGGCCTGGTCCGCCGAAACCCTGCGAGACATCCTCGTACGGCCCCGCAACGCCGGGCTGATGCAGTGGCGGGACCAGTCCTACCCGGCGCCGTGGGACCCGATCGTGGCCCCCGACGTACACAACCAGGTGGTGGCCATCCTCAATGACCCGGAACGCTCGACCGGGCCGGGTAGGCCGCCCCGTTGGCTCGGCTCGGGAATCTACCTGTGCGGCGTATGCCTCGACGGGACCACCTGCAAGGTGACCGTGGCCGGGCGGCATCCCCGCTACCACTGCAAGACCTGCCGGCGGTTCACCCGGCACGCGATCCGCACCGACGAGGTGGTGGTGGCGTTCGCGGTCGAGTACCTGGCGCTGCATGGCGGCGAGCTGCTCACCCCGGACCGGCCGGAGGTCGACGTGGCCGGACTGCGAGCCGAACACACGGCGATCAGCGAACGCCTGGCCGGCGTCGGCGGGGACGTGGTGCTGGGGCTGATGACCCGCGCCGCCGGGCACGACGCCACCCGCCGCGCCCGGGTGCGACTCGCCGAGATCGACGCCACCCTTGGCGCGGCTGTCGGCGGTGACCCGTTGGCCCGGTGGGCCAGCGCGGACCCGGCCGAGGTGTGGGAGAACGCCGTGCTGGAGGAGCGCCGGCAACTGCTGCGCAGGCTGCTCGTGGTGACGATCCTGCCTGTCGGGGCGGGTGGACGGTTCAAGCCCGAGTCCGTGCGCGTCGAGCCACGGGCACGACGAATCACAACCGTGTAAGCTCGGGTCGACAACTTGAACGGAACCTCTTCGAACGTCGAACCGCAAGGTCCAGGCGGGATACCAGCCGGCCCCGGGATAGGGCGCGACATCGCGCAAGTGCCCCACGGACCTTGACGAACCGGGTAATGGACCGGTGGCGCGGTTCGGGCAATCGGCGGAAATGCCGGCGTCGGAGCGCCAGTACTCCCCATGGGTGCTGGCGCCCGGCGCCGTTCGCGTCTTCAAGGAGAAGACCGCGATGTCCGCCACCCACATCGGCCCCAACGGCCCACAGCGCACCAACACCGGCCCGGCGACGGCCGGACGCCTCCGCGTCGGTGCCCGCAGCTACGCCCGCGAGATCGTCGCCCGCTGGCCCAGGATCACCCCTGAGGCGCAGGACGAGATCCGCGCCATCCTCGCCCCCATCGTCAACCGCACCGCCGCCGACCTCACCGACGCTCGGGGGTCGGCCTGACATGCGCAGACGAGAAAGTGCCCGCCCCGACGAGGGGAC
The DNA here is from genome assembly GCA_050701655.1 of Micromonosporaceae bacterium. Classification (GTDB taxonomy): domain Bacteria; phylum Actinomycetota; class Actinomycetes; order Mycobacteriales; family Micromonosporaceae; genus WHSM01. The sequence goes on along the minus strand of JBOGDG010000115.1, from coordinate 1,110 downwards.
GGGCACCCAGATACTGGCCGGCGAAGCCACCCGCAGCGTACCGCGCCTCTCCGACGCGCTCGCCGACCCGCGCCACGCACGCCGCGTCCGGCTCCACCACCTGCTGAAGCGCCGCCGCCGCTGGGCCCGGGAACTTGACCAACTGGTCCGGGAGGTGGCGGCATGAGTACGGCGGCGGATGGCGTCCGCCTGGCGTTGCAATACGTCCGGGATGGCTACTCGCAGATCGACGCCGCCGAGCGGACCGGCGTCCCGCTGGTAACCCTGCGGCAGGCGATCGAGGCATACGCCACCGCCCCGGTGACAGCGGTGACACCCGTGTCACCGCACCTGTCACACCCCGCCGACCCACCTGACCTGCGGAAACACCGTGAAAGTGACAGGCGTGACGGGTGTGACAGCACTGACCGGCGCCGCACTTGGTGGAATCTGGGTGACCTGCTCGCCGCGGAATTCCCCGAGCCGCGCTGGGCCGTACCGGACCTGATCCCGGAAGGCGTGACCCTGCTCGCCGGGCAACCCAAGATCGGCAAGTCGTGGCTATCCCTGGGTCTGGCCGTGGCGGTCGCCTCCGGCGGCAAGGCCCTCGGCGACATCGACGTGGAGCCCGGTGGAGTCCTGTACGCCGCGCTGGAGGACACGCCACGGCGGCTACAGGACCGTCTCGGCCGTGTCCTCGGTGGACAACAGCCCTCGCCGGAGGCCCGCCGCAATCTGGAGATCGTCACCACCTGGGACACCGAATTGGTTGACCGCTGGCTCAACGAAACCCGCGGCAAGCGGCTCCTGATCCTTGACGTGCTCGCCCGGGTCCGGGGACCGGTGCCAGCCGGCGCACAGATCTACGACGCCGACTATCGGGCGATGTCGCGGATCAAGGCCATCGCCGACGAGTACGAGGTCCCCGCGCTCGCCGTACACCACACCCGCAAGATGGCGTCCGCGGACTTCCTCAACGAGGTATCCGGCAGTAACGGTCTGGCCTGGCCCTGGCACCCTGAAGTGGCCCCGGCGCAGCAATCTGATTTGGCCCCACCGGGGCGACACGCCGGGGCGGATGGCAGCCTGATTTGGCCCCACCTGGTTGATCGTTGGTGTTGACGTCTGTCG
>JBOGDG010000114.1:0-8179 GCA_050701655.1 Micromonosporaceae bacterium | reverse complement strand
CGCTCGGCCGGCGCCATCGAGATCGGCGAGCCGGTGCTCGCGGTGGTCGCGGTCAGTGGATCCCGCGGCGAGCTCATCGCCATCGGGGAGTCGAGCGCCCGCCTTCTGGGCCAGGTGTGAGGGGAGAGGCATCATGGGCCACTGCAGTTCGTATTCCGCGATCAGCCGCAGCTGGATCGGCTACGACTCCTGGTACCTCGGCCACCGCACCGGGTACAACTCCTCCGGCACGGGCATCCACGGCGGACGGCACAGCGAGCACTTCAACTCCACCTTCCACGGCACCTGCACCAACTGGATCCGCAACCTGAACTTCTTCAGCACCAACTACGGCTCCCTGGGCGGTGTCCAGTGGGTCGGCGACGTCGGCGTCGGGGTGTGCAAGAGCGGCTACCACGGCTCGGCACGGGCGTTCGACCTCACCAAGGTCCAGTGGGCCAACGGCATGGTGGACATGAACTGGTCGTGGCGGAGCAGCAACACCATCGCTAACCGCCGGCGTTACGTGGCGGTTGCGGCGCAGTGCCGCCGCTACGTCGGCACCGTGCTGACCACCTGGTACAACAGCGCCCACGGCAACCACATTCACTTCGACAACGGCACGGCTGTGACCTATATCCGTACCGGCGTCCGCAGCGACACCACGCTGGTCCAGGCCTCCTGCAACCTGCTCAACGGCGAGAGCCTGGCGATCGACGGGCAGTGGGGGCCGCTGACTGACGGCGCCTACCTGCGGCTGCTCAGCAAATTCAACATGAGGTGCCTGAGCCCGAAGAGCAACGCCACGCACGCCAAGCAGTTCCTGTCGTACATCGTGCGGCACGGCCTCGCCAACCGCGCCGCCGGTTACTGGCGGTATTCCTGCTGACCGGAATCCGCCGTGGCCCGCGCGTCGTCGGTGGCGCGCGGGCCCGGTGGGCCCACTGAAATCTGGAGGTCGCCATGCAGTGGGTCTCCTCGCTCCAGCCCCTAGTGGTCGCGGGCCTGTTGGCCTGGGCTGGTGTGATCAAGCTGCTCCAGCCGCACGGACCGGACGGCGCTCGCCGTACCGCGGTGGCCCGCGTGGTCGGCGAGCGACGTGCGCCGGCCTCGCTCCGCGCGGTGGGTGTAGTGGAGCTGGGAGTGGCCGTGGCGCTCCTGCTGCCACCCGGACACCCTCTCGCGGCGGCGGCGAGCGTCTTGCTGGCGGTGTGCTTCCTGGGCTATCTCGGGTACGCCGCGCGTGCGGCGCCGGACTCGTCATGTGGTTGCCTGTCCGGCCTACCGGCCACCACGACCTGGCGTGGGATCGCACGCGCCGGTGCGCTGCTGGCGGCCAGCGCGATCGGTCTGACCGGCACGCTCGGCGGGTTCGCCGCCGGACCGGCGCCCTGGTGGGGACAGTCACTGACAGCCGCGCCGGTGACAGGGACTCTGCTGTTGATCGCCGAGTCGGCGCTGTTCGTCACGCTCTCCCCGGAGCTCGATCGGTTCTGGCTCGCGGTGACCAGGACGCCGCGGTCGCCGCTCCCGGGTCGCGCCGCCCGGAAGGTGCCGTTGTCGGCCACGGTGCGGCAACTCGAGCACAGCGAGGCGTACCGCGAGCTGAGTCCGATGATCGTCTCCGGTCCCCGGCGCAGCTGGGATGACGGAGACTGGCGACTGGTCAGTTACACCGTGCGCCGCGACGCGCGGCTGGACGAGGTGGTATTCGCGGTCCCGCTGGTAGAGCACGCGCCTGAACTGGTGCGGGTCGCCGCAACTGGGACCTGAGATGGCCAGGCGGCTCCGCCCGCGTTGTCGGCGATCCGCCGCAGGGCGCCCGGCCGGGCGAGGGTAACCCGGCAGTAGTCGATGGCGACCAGGCCATCACGTTCGAACTCCCGTAACACCCGGTTGAGCGATGACCGTTGTACGCCAAGCATCGCGGCGAGGGTGCGCTGCGGCAACCGCACCTGGTCGCCGTCGGCTTCGGCCAGCAACAGCCGCGCCATACGCTGGGCGAGGCTGCGCCCGAGCAGACCGATGACGCGGCTCTGGTACCGGGCTAGCTGACCGGCGAGGTGGGATATCCAGCACTGCATCACCGCCGGACGCTCGGCGAGCAGGCGTAGGAACGAGGCGGCGGGTACATGGAAGGTGTCGCAGCGGGTCGCGGTCCGGGTGACGAAGGTATGAAGCCCACCGAGTAGTAGTGCAAGGTCACCCACGATGTCGCCCGTCCGCGACCGTTCGATCACGGCTCGCCCGGGTCCGCTCCCGATCGTCGCCTCAACTGTCCCCGCGTAGATGATCCACACACCCAAGGGCATCGTGCCCGCGGCGATCAGCACCTCACCTGCCGGGTACCGGCGTACGGTCAGGACAGCGGCGATCGCACGCTGCTCCGCCTCGTCCAGAACTACCGGATCACGGCCCTCGATGTAGCGGGCAGCCCACGCCCCGGGCGGGACCGAGACCCGACGACGCGGCTTCTCGTCATACGGCTTCTGAGGATGTGGCTTCGGGCACGGCCCGTCGCTTGCCACGGTGACCATCGGAGCCTCCCCCGGGACAGAGCTCACCAGCCACCCGAGACCCCCCGAGGTAATCAAGATACTTACACCATGGTATCGCTACGTGAAGGAAGTAATCAATCACGGTACGCAGCGACTGGCCGCCCGGCCTGAACGTCGCCAGTGCCACCCGACGGCTCAGGCGGCGACCATCGGCGCGGCGCCCCGGCCAGCCGCCACGATCCGGTGGTACGCCTCCGGCTCCGTGGTGTACGCGCCGAGCCGTACCGGCTTGTTGTCGCCGTGGTAGTCGCTGGAGCCGGTCGCGACCAGCCCCAGCTCACCGGCCAGCCGGCGTACGTGTGCGGCCTCGGCGGGGCCGTGGTCCGGATGGTCGGCCTCCAGCCCGAACAGCCCCGCGCCGGCCAGCTCGCCGATCAGCTCGTCGGGCACGATCGGGCCGCGCCGGTGCGCCCTGGGGTGCGCGAACACCGCCACCCCGCCGGCCTCCCGGATCAGCCGCAGCCCCCGGAACACCTCCACGTCCTCCTTCGTTACGCGGTACCGCTCCCCCAGCCACTCGGGCGCGAACGCCGCCGACACCGAATCCACCAGCCCCCGTACGATCAGCGCCTGCGCCAGGTGGGGCCGGCCCACCACACCGCCGACGGCGTACCCCTGGACCTCCTGCCAGGTGACGTCGATGCCGTCGGCACGCAGCAGCGCCACGATCCGCTCGGCCCGGTGTGCCCGCGCGTCGCGGATCCGCCGCAGCTCGGCGGCCAGCTCGGGGTGCTCCGGGTCGACCAGGTATCCCAGCAGGTGCAGCCCGATCGGGCGCGGGCCGCCGTACCAGCGGCAGGAGAGCTCCAGGCCGGGCAGCAGGGTGACGCCGGCCGGCAGCGAGTCGCGTGCCGGCGCCCAGCCCGCGGCGGAGTCGTGATCGGTGAGCGCGATGACATCGAGCCCGGCGGCGGCCGCTTCGGCGACCAGCTCGGCGGGCGTGTCGGTGCCGTCGCTGATGTGGGAGTGGGTGTGCAGGTCGATCCGCATCCGGCGCTCAGGCGTCGCCGACCAGGCGCTCGTTGCGTTCCTCGTCCGGCTCCTCGCCCAGCCGGGCCTCGACCGCCTCCGGCTCGTACATCTCTTCACAGACCCGCAGGTAGAGCTCGTTGGGGTTGGGCAGGTGCTTGATCTCGCGCAGCGCCTGGTCCTGGCCGGCCGACTCCATCACGAAGGTGCCGTAGTTGAGCATCCGCCCCATCGGGGACTGCTCATATTTCATGTCCGTGACCCGCAGCAGCGGCATCATCGCGACGTGCCGGGTGATCACACCGGCGATCACCATGACCCGCTTGTTGGTCAGGATGAAGCGGTCGAAATACCAGTCGACGAACTGCCAGCCCGACCACGCGAGGATCACCAGCCAGGCGATCACCACGGCGCTCATCGGCCCGTCGGCGTTGTACCGCGCGAACACACCGGACAGGTAGCCCATCACGAAGGTGGCCCCGACGCCGAGCGCCCCGTACGGGAAGAGGTGCACCCAGTGCCGGCGCCACTCACCCCGGAACCGCTCGGTGGGGAAGAGATAACGGGAGATCAGCGGGCTGGGCTCGGGCTCCAGCGGCAGCACCCGGCGGGGGCCTACGGGAAGCCCCGCGGCGTCGTACCGGAAGCCGTCGAGCTCGGCCTCGGCCGGGTCGGGCAACGGTGGCGGAGGCGGTGGCTCGTCGATCGGAGGCGGGTCCGGGGGGCCCTCCACCACGCTGTCCCGGAAGTGCGGGTCCTCAGGCGGCGGTGGCGGTGCCGGCAGCTCCGGAAGGGGCTCGGTGTCCCATCCGTCGCGCTCGTCCCGTCCGCGCGGGGTGTCGCTCGACATACCGCTGGGGTTACGCGATCAGGTTGCTGGCGAAGTCACCGAATCCCGACATCACATCCATGACGCCGCCTGCGAGGGACTTCACGACATTGGCGGCGGCACCGGGCCGCATTGCCACAAAGAAAATCAGGAAGGCGACACCGCCCCACGTGATGATCTTCTTCATTGGAGTTTCCACCTCCCCGAAATCAACGCGCTACTGAGCGTATCAGCCTGACTGCCCTAGCGTGAACAAGCGCGGTTCGCCCTTCGGGCTCGCCGTGTGCTCCATTGTCCACCGAGCCTAGGCCGATACTCGCAGGCACGCCTAGGCCGTGTGGAGAAGTTGACCTACACCCGCCGAATTTGAGCTATGCCGAGCCGTGCAGGTACGGCGACGGAGCACCATAAACCAGCTCATTCGGGACAGACTCCACCAGGTCATGCAACATCACATGTTCGGCGAGGATGTACCCGGCGGAGGCGGGCCACGCGACCGCGTACAGCCAGACGCCCTTCGCCTCGCCGACGTAGACGCTGCGATCGGCGCGGGTGTCGATCGCCCACAGCGCGGTCGGGTGGCCGGAGGCGCGCACCTTCGCATCCGAGGCGGCGCTCGCCATCCGCTCCGGCACCCGCTGGCCGAGGTCCGGCGCGTCCAGCCCCGCGAACCGCGGCCCCAGCCCCACCCCGGGCTCCTCGGAGATCAGCAGTACGTCGGCCGGGCCACCACCCAGCGGCGCCGGCCCACTGCACGCCACCGCCGCCGCACGGCCGCTCGTACGCTCGTCGCCCACCCAGCCGACGCCGGTGACCGTCCAGCCCGGCAGCAGCGGCCAGGTGCACCACAGTGGCACCTTGAGGTGCTCCCGGGCGGCGTCGACGATGTCGCGGTTGATGTGGCGGGCGACGTGGAACGGCAGCACCGCGCCGTGGGTGTCACACCGCCAGTCCGTACACATCAGATCGGGCGGACGCACCGGTCCGCCGCATCGCGGGCAGCTCACCGCGACGCTCACTGAACGCCCTCACACCGCTCGGCGGCGCATCCGCGCACGCGCACAGTCTCACGTTGATCGCTGCAACACGTTCCGTCAAGCGGTTCCGGATTCTTGATCACTATCAGTCTCGGACCAGTCGGTCGCGCCTGGCGGCAGCGGCCCCGGATCTGGCGGCGGGCCGGCGTGCTGGCGTACCCAGGTGTGCATCGCGACGCCGGCGGCGACCCCGGCGTTGATGGAGCGGGTCGAGCCGTACTGAGAGATCGAGCACACCTGTTCGCAGGCCTGCCGGGCCGGCTCCGACAACCCCGGCCCCTCCTGGCCGAACAGCAGTACGCAGCGGCGGGGCAGCACCACCGTCTCCAGCCGCCGGGAGCCGGGCAGGTTGTCGATCCCGATCACCGGTAGCCGCTCGGCCGCGGCCCACGCGACGAACTCCTCGATGGTCGGGTGATGGCTCACGTGCTGGTAGCGGTCGGTGACCATCGCACCGCGGCGGTTCCAACGGCGATTCCCCACGATGTGTACGCCGGCGGCGAGGAACGCGTTCGCGGCCCGTACCACCGTGCCGATGTTCATGTCGTGCCGCCAGTTCTCGATCGCGACGTGGAAGTCGTGCCGCCGCCGGTCCAGATCCGCGACGATCGCCTCCCGGGTGAGGTACCGGTAGCGGTCGACCACGTTGCGCCGATCGCCGTGCTCGAGCAGCTGCGGGTCGTACCGCTCGTCGCGCGGCCACGGTCCGCGCCACGGCCCCACCCCCACGGCGTCGCCGCGCTCCGCGTCCTGCTCTTCCGTCACGCCGCAGCCGCGTTACTGGGCCGGTCGCGGGAAGCTGGGAGTTTCCGCACCGGCACGGTCGCCGGTGGCCGGTGCCTTGGGGACCATCACCTTGCGCCGGAACACGCACACCATGGTGCCGTCCTGCTTGTAGCCCTTGGTCTCCACGTACACCACGCCGCGGTCGTCCTTGGACTTCGACTCGGTCTTGTCCAGCACCGTGGTCTCGCCGTAGATGGTGTCGCCGTGGAAGGTCGGCGCCACGTGCTTGAGCGACTCCACCTCGAGGTTGGCGATCGCCTTGCCGGAGACGTCGGCGACCGACATGCCGAGCAGCAACGAGTAGATGTAGTTGCCGACCACCACGTTGCGCTTGAACTGCGTCGTCGTCTCCGCGTAATGCGCGTCCATGTGCAGCGGGTGATGGTTCATGGTCAGCAGACAGAACAGGTGGTCGTCGTACTCCGTGACGGTCTTGCCGGGCCAGTGCCGGTAGACCGCGCCCACCTCGAAGTCCTCGAAATAGCGTCCGAACTGCATCGGCGTCCCTCTCGTTGTGCTCACGCGAGTCCGACACCATTGTCAGTACGTCCGGAACAGCAGCGGGCGGTGGGGCCCATCCGGCAACCCACCGCCCACGCGACTGTGGCTCAGATCCTGCCGGAGTTACGCAGCGCAATGCTGCGACCGAGGTCACACGCCTGGTCCGCAGTTACCTAAATGTGAACAACGAGCCCTGGCCGGCGGCGGATCCAGTACGCGTACCGCGACGGCGAAGTGGCAAACTTGCGTTCCGTGCAGACTGACACCGCCGACGCGACGCGGCTCCCCGCAGAACGGCTCAGCTCCACCGGACGTACGGTCCGGGTCGTGGTGGCCCTGGTGGTCATCGTGGGGCTGGTCTTCGGCACCTGGCTGGAGGACGACCACTTCCCGTTCGGGCCGTTCAAGATGTATTCCACCTCCGACCCGCTCAACAAGCCGGTCCCGGACACTCGGGTCGACTTCGTCAACGCCGAGGGCGAGCGGTTCAAGGCGAACCAGGACAATACCGGTTTCCGCCGCGCCGAGGTGGAAGGCCAGATGGACCGGTTCGAGGAAGACCCGGAGCTGCTGAAGTACATCGCGCAGGCGTACGAGAAGCGCCGCCCCACCCGACCGAAGATCGTACGGGTCGAGGTCGTCGTCCGCTGGTGGCAGCTGGAGGACGGGCGAGCCACCGGGGCGTACACCGAGGAGACGAAGGTGACCTGGTCGGCTGACGGGAGCGCCCGATGAGCGCGGTGCTGCGCCGGGTGGGCGACTGGTTCACCGAGCCGGTCCCGAAGGGGCGGATCGCGGCCTTCCGTACCGCCGTGTATCTGTTCGTGATCGCCGACCTGTTATGGGTCACGCCGTGGATCCGGATGCACGCCGACGTGCCGGGCGAGCTCTACCAGCCGCTGTTGATCGGCCGGATCCTGCCGCTCCCGGTCCCCACCGAGGGGCTCGTGCACGGCATCTGGTGGGCGCTGCTGGCGACCGCCGCGGTGGCGGCGACCGCCCGGTTCCCGCGACTGCTCGGCTGGACGGTCTTCGCGCTCTACTTCGAGTGGATGATCATCGCGATGAGCTACGGGAAGGTCGACCACGACCGGATCGCCTTCCTGATGGCGCTGGCGGTGCTGCCCACGCTGGGGCGCGCGCGGCACGGCGACCGTACCCCCACCGAGGCCGGTGGCTGGGCGCTGAAGATGGTCCAGATCGCGGTAATCGCGACCTACTTCCTCGCTTCCTGGGCGAAACTCCGGTACGCCGGGCTGGACTGGCTCACCGGCGCCACCCTGACCCGCGCGGTGCTGCGCCGGGGCACCTGGTTCTCCGACTGGACCGTCGACGTACCCGGGCTGCTGGTGTTCGGACAGTTCGCGATCGTCGGGTTCGAGCTGATGAGCCCGGTCGTGTTCTTCGTCAGGCAGCGCTGGCGGTACTGGCTGGTCGGCTACTTCTACGTGTTCCATCTGGTCACGTACCTGGCGCTGGGGATCGCGTTCTGGCCACATCTGGTCGCCATGCTGTGCTTC
>JBOGDG010000113.1:0-8193 GCA_050701655.1 Micromonosporaceae bacterium | reverse complement strand
CCGCTGGCGCCACCACCCGCGCGCCTGACCCGACCCCACTTGGTGGGCCAGAGTGTCGTTGCGGCGTCCGTTATGCCTACTTTGGAACGACACTTTGCCCCACCAGGTGCCTGGGTGGTGGGCGGCGGGCGGCGGGCGAACCAGCTCAGCGGCGGGCGGTGCCGAAGACGCTGCGCATGATGGCGCGGCCGGCCGCCGAGGCCGCCGACCGGGCGAAGCTCTTCGCCGCCGGGCTCTTCAGCACCTTCCCCAGCATCGAGTCCTCGTCTTTAGACGGCTTGGCCTTCGGCTCGGCCTTCGCCGGTGGCTTGGCGGCGCCACCGGCCGGCGTCTCCCCACCAGCCGCACTGCCCGCCGGCGCCTGAGCGCCGCCGGCCTGCACCTTGGCCGACAGCTTCTCGTACGCCGACTCCCGGTCGAGCGGCTCCGCGTACTTCGACAGCATCGGGGAGCCTGCCACCGCGGCGTCCAGCGCCGACGCCTCCAGCGGGCCCATCAAGGACACCGGCGCCCGCAGCTTCGTCCACGCCACCGGGGTCGGTACGCCGCGGTCGGAGAGCACCGTGACCACCGCCTCGCCGATCCCCATCGTGGTCAGCAGCTCTTCGAGGTCATAAGAGGAATGCGGGAACGTCGACACCGTCGCCTTGAGCGCCTTCGCGTCGTCCGGGGTGTACGCCCGCAGCGCGTGCTGCACCCGGTTGCCGAGCTGCGCCAGCACGTCACCGGGTACGTCCTTCGGGGTCTGGGTGACGAAGAACAGCCCGACCCCCTTGGAGCGGATCAGCCGTACGGTCTGGGTGATCGCGTCGAGGAAGGCCTTGGACGCGTCCTTGAACACCAGGTGCGCCTCGTCGAGGAAGAACACCAGCTTCGGCTTGTCGACGTCGCCGACCTCGGGCAGGTCGTGGAACAGGTCCGCGACCAGCCACATCAGGAAGGTGGAGAACAGCGCCGGTGACTCCTGTACGCCGGGCAGCTCCAGGATGCTGACCACGCCCCGCCCGTCGGAGCCGACTCGCAGCAGATCCGCGGTGTCGAACTCGGGCTCACCGAAGAACGCGTCGGCGCCGGTGTTGGCGAAGCTGACCAGCTCCCGCAGCAGTACGCCGCCGGTCTGCTTGGCCAGCCCGCCGAGCGACTCGAGGTCGCCCTTGCCCTCGTCGCTGATCAGGTACTGGATCACCGCGCGCAGGTCCTTGAGATCCAGCAGCGGCAGCCCGTTGGTGTCGGCGAAGTGGAACACCAGCCCGAGCGAGGACTCCTGCACCTCGTTCAGCCCGAGCACCTTGGACAGCAGGGTGGGGCCGAAGGAGGTGATGGTGGCCCGGATCGGTACGCCCTTGCCCTTGCCGCCCAGCGCGTAGAACTCCGCGCCGTACCCGGTCGGCTTCCAGTCCTGGCCGATCTCCTGGGCGCGCGCGGTGAGCTTGTCGTTGGTCTCGCCGGGCGCCGCCATCCCGGACAGGTCCCCTTTGATGTCGGCCAGGAAGACCGGTACGCCCTGCGCCGAGAGCTGTTCGGCCAGCACCTGCAACGTCTTGGTCTTGCCGGTGCCGGTGGCGCCCGCGACCAGCCCGTGACGGTTGAACATCCCAACCGGGATCCGTACCTTCGCCTCCGGCACCGCGGTGGGCGACCCGCCGTCCGCGCTCAGCAGGGCGCCGATCTCGATGACCGGCCCGTCGAAGGCGTAGCCGCTCTTCACCTGTTCGATGATGTTCTCGGTCATTTCTGGTCCCCTCCGCACATTCCGTCTGCACCCAAGCCGGGAGCCTACGGTCTAGCCGATGATCGCGGTGTGGACACCCTGTGAGGTGGTGCACATGATCGGGAGATTCTCCGGAGCCACTCGTGGCCCCGCGATCACGTTCCGCATCGACTTTTGCGCTTAAGTCGGGCGTACACCCACGAAAGACCGAGCTCGGTCGAGTGAGTGACAGAAAGTCACGTCACCACCACAGGTCTTCTTCGGTTAGAAAGGCATGGAGGTACGCAACCGCGTACCCCGTCCGGAGAGGGTCACGCCGAATCCTGTCCGCCCTCTCGGACGCCCCGGCAACAACCAAGGGCAACGGACAGGAGTGGGGGACCCAACGGCACTCGGTGCCGTTCCGGGACCAGCGACACGGTCCCTGGGGTGAAGCCGAATCGCGGCGTCCAACCGCGGCCAGGCCGGGCAGCCTTCCCGCCCGAACCCGACAGCTAACCTCTCAGGCGTGCCGGAAGGAACCGCAGCGATGGCACGTCGTTCCCGACGTACTCCCGCACGCAAACCACAGCCCAGCAGCCTCCGCACCCGGATCACCCTCGCTCTGCTGGCGTTCACCACGCTCGTCGGCACCGGCCTGGTGGTCGCACCCGTCGCGTTCGTCGCCTGACGGGTGAACGCCGGCCGACGTCCGGCCGGCAGGCTCGGCACCCCCTGCACAAAGAACTGACACGTTCGCGCAACCCGCACGCCCGCCGCGGCGTGTACAGCACATCAGGTGTGTACGGGGCGTGCTCCCCAGAGACTGGGTGCACGCCCCATCCTCTATGTGGTACGGAGCTGTGGGCGTACCGACAACACGCCGGTCGCTAGGTAGGCTCACGGTCAGCACAGCAACGAAGGACATAGGCTTGTGTGGTTACGCCAAGCCGCGCGGCGCGCCATCTGTGAGGGAGGCTGGGGTTGACCCAGGTCGGTGCCCCCGCCATCGGTGAGATTCTCGCCGATCGATACCGCATCGAGGAGCACGTCAACGACGACTCCACGGGGCGGCAGGTGTGGCGCGGTGTCGACGTGCTGCTGCAACGCGCGGTCACGATCGTGCTGCGCATCCCCGGCGGTGCCGAGGCCGACGAGATGCTCGGTGCCGCGGTCGCCGCCAGCCGGGTGATCCATCCCAACATCGTCGGGGTGTACGACGCGATCGACGAAGGCACCCGGGCGTACGTGGTGCGGGAGTGGGTGGAAGGCCAGGCCCTGCGCGACATGGTGCGCGACGCCCCGCTCGACCCGTCCCACGCGATCGCGGTGGCCCGTGCCGTGGCCGACGCGCTCTCCGCCGTACACGCCACCGGGGTCTCGCACGGCAACGTGCACCCCGGCACCGTGCTGCTGTCGGTGGACGGCCGGGTGGTGCTGGGCGACGCCCGCGCCAACGAGCAGACCACCGTGGAAGCAGACGTACGGGCGGTCGGCGCGATCCTGTACTGCGCGCTCACCGGCCACTGGCCGCGCAAGTTCGGCCCCAACGGCACCAAGCTCGTCGAAGCCGGCCCGGTCGCCGACGGGCCGCCCCGGCCCGCGCCGCTGCCCGACGCCCCGATGGTCAGCAACGGCAAGCAGAAGGTCGCCTCCCCACGGCAGATACGCAGCGGCGTACCGACGCCGCTGGACGAGCTGACCATGGACCTGCTCGATCCCGACATCCCCGCCCCGGGCGCCGCCGAGCTGGCGGTCGAGCTGGCCCGGATGAGCTACCACGACCCGGCCCCGCAGCTCCCCGGGCAGGGGTACGCCGAGCCGGTGTACGCCGACACCCCCTACCGCCCGGCGGACAGCGGGCCGCTCGGCTTCAGCAACGCGAGCCCCCGTACCGGCGGGGAGTTGCGCCCGGTGTGGAAGAAGCTCGGTGTCGGTGTCGCCGGGCTGCTGGCGATCGCGCTGGCCGGGCTGCTGGTCGGCACCGGGCTGGTCGGCACGGGGCTGTTCGCCAACGGCGGCACCCGGCCGGACGCGACCACCACCACCGGTGCCGGCAACGACGAGCCCGGTGGTGTGGGCGACACCGAGTCCACCGCGATCAAGCTGCGGCCCGAGATGGTCCGGCTGGTCGACTCCGAAGGCGGCGACCGTACGGAGGGCGACGGGATCGAGTTCGCCGTCGACGGCGACCCGGCGACCGGCTGGGCGACCGACGAGTACAAATCCAAGCTGCGTACGGTCAAGCCGGGCATGGGGCTGCTGGTCAACCTCGGCGAGCCCGCCCAGCTCGGCAGCATCAACCTGACCCTCTCGGCGCCCGACGCCACGGTCAGCATCCTCGCCGGTGACGAGGACTTCGGCGACAACATGGCGGGCGACCAGCGGATCGTCAAGGAGTACCAGACGGTTGCCGGCCCGAAGCAGGTCGAGACCTCCGCCAAGATCCCCGTCAACGTGAAGGCACAGTACGTGCTGATCTGGATCACGGACCTGCCCACGTACGAGGGCCAGTTCCAGATCGAGATCAAGGAGATCCAGGTTCTCACCGGCGCCAAGTGACCGCGATGGCAGACGACGGGGCGTTGCTGAAAGCGCATCTGGACGGTGACCCCGACGCGTTCAACCAGCTGGTACGCCGGCACCAGGACCGACTCTGGGCGGTGGCGCTGCGTACCCTCGGCGACCGCGAGGAGGCCGCCGACGCGCTGCAGGACGCGCTGCTGTCGGCGTACCGGGCGGCGGCGCGGTTCCGGGGCGACGCGGCGGTCACCACCTGGCTGCACCGGATCGTGGTCAACGCCTGCCTGGACCGGATGCGCCGCCGCGCCGTACGCCCCACCGTGCCGCTGCCGGAGGAAGGCGCGCACGAGCCGGCGACCCCCGACCGGACCTCCGAGCGGGACACGAAGCTGGTGGTGCACCACGCGCTCGGGCAGCTGTCGGCCGAGCAGCGGGCGGCGCTCGTACTGGTGGATCTTCACGGGTTCTCGGTCGCGGAGGCGGCCGACATCCTCGAGATCGCGGAAGGCACCGTGAAGAGCCGGTGCAGCCGCGGGCGGGCCCGGCTCGCGGTGATTCTGGGCCACCTACGGAACCCGGGGCGCGCCGAATCCGTCCCATCGGAGACCGCGCCAGGCACCCCGCCGTACGTCGACCACAGGAGGGAGGAGCCGTGACCACCGATCAGCCGGGCAGCGTCGACTTCGACCTGCTGGCCGACTACGCCGGCGGAGCACTCGACGGCACCCCCGACCAGGCCCGGGTCGCGGCGCTGGTGGAGACCGACCCGGCGTGGGCGGGGGCGCTGGACGAGCTGCGTACCGCCGACGCGCTGGTGCGCTCCGATCTGGCGGCGCTCGGCCCGGTCGAGCCGATCCCCGCCGAGGTCGCTCAGCAGCTGCAGGAGGCGCTGCGCTCAGAACGAGCCACCGCACCGGCTCCTGTGACGTCGCTGGTGCAGCGTCGTTGGCGGCGGGCCCGGATGATCGCCACCGGCGCGATCGCCGCCGGTCTGATCGCGATCGCGGGGATGGCCGGCAGCTCCTTGCTCGGGGTCGGCACCGACGGCTCCAGCGACAGCGGGATCACCTCCGGCGACGCCCGCGACCGTGAGGCGTCCGGCGCCGAGAAGGCCGCACCCGGCGCGGCGGAGAACTCCGATCAGCTGCGCGGCTACCCGGTGCCCGTCGCCGCCAGCGGCAACGACTACACCAAGGAGAACCTCTCGGGGGTACGCCGGGAGCGCAACGCCGCCGCCGCGGACGCCCCGATCCAGCCGCCGGCAGGGCTGGGGCCGCTGGCGGCGCCCGGCGCGCTGGCGGAGTGCCTCTCGGCGGTCGACGCCGTCTATCCGGGCACCGTCACGATGGCCGATTACGCCCGATTCGAGGGCGCGCCGGCGGTGATCATCGCGATCACGACGTACCGTGGCGAGACCCAGGTCGTGGTGGTCGGTGCCGAATGTGGCCGTAACGGCATGGACGAGAAGTACCACACCAGCGTGTGAGGGCGTGAACTACGCCTCCCTGGGGAATTCTCTATCCGTACGATGGCGTTCTGGTCGACGCAAGCCGCGTACAAACCGCCGAGGAGAAACCGTGACAGACGTCCGTAACCTGATCATCGTCGGATCGGGCCCGGCCGGTTACACCGCCGCGGTGTACGCCGCGCGCGCCAACCTGAAGCCGCTGATCATCGAGGGTGCCCAGTCCGGCGGCGCGCTGATGACCACCACGGACGTGGAGAACTTCCCCGGCTTCGCCGACGGGATCCTGGGTCCCGACCTGATGGACCAGATGCGCAAGCAGGCCGAGCGGTTCGGCGCCGAGTTTCTCACCGACGACGCCACCCGGGTCGAGCTGGCCGGCGAGGTAAAGCGGGTCTGGGTCGGCGAGACCGAGTACGCCGCCCATGCGGTGATCCTGTCGACCGGTTCGGCATGGCGGCCGCTGGGCGTACCGGGGGAGCAGGAGTTGCTCGGGCACGGGGTCTCCAGCTGCGCCACCTGCGACGGGTTCTTCTTCCGCGGCCAGCACATCGCGGTGGTCGGCGGCGGCGACTCGGCGATGGAGGAGGCGACCTTCCTGACCAAGTTCGCCGAGTCGGTGACGATCATCCACCGGCGCGACGAGTTCCGCGCCAGCAAGATCATGCAGGACCGCGCGCTCGCCAACCCGAAGATCAAGGTCGAGTGGGACACGGTGGTGGAGAAGGTGCTCGGCGACGGCAAGGTGGAGGGCGTCGCCGTACGCAACGTCAAGACCGGGGAGGAGCGCGCCCTCGACGTCACCGGCCTGTTCATCGCGATCGGCCACGATCCGCGCAGCGAGCTGTTCCGCGACCAGGTCGCCACCGAAGACGAGGGGTACGTGACGGTGGAGGCCCCGAGCAGCCGTACCAACCTGGCCGGCGTGTTCGCCGCCGGTGACCTGGTCGACCACACGTACCGTCAGGCCGTCACCGCGGCCGGCACCGGCTGTGTCGCCGCGCTGGACGCCGAACGCTACCTGGCCTCGCTTCACTGACTTTCAGCTGACCGCTCGTCTTCACAGGAGGAATCCCCGTGGCAAGCAACCCGATTACGGACGCCACCTTCGCCACCGAGGTGCTGCAGTCCGACATCCCGGTCGTGGTCGACTTCTGGGCCGAGTGGTGCGCGCCCTGCAAGAAGATCGCGCCGCTGCTCGACGAGATCGCGGAGGAGATGGCCGGCAAGATCAAGATCGTCAGCCTGGACATCGACACCAACCCGAACACCGTACGGGAGTTGGGCGTGCTCTCCGCGCCCACGCTGAAGATCTTCAAGGGCGGCGAGCCGGTCGCGGAGATCGTCGGTGCGAAGCCGAAGTCGGTGCTGGTCCGGCAGTTCGAGGCCGCGATCGCCTGACGTACCGCACACGAGCGCCCCGGGCCGGAAGGTCCGGGGCGCTCGTGCGTGGGAGGCTCTGGTGCTGCGCCAGGGAGGCGCCTGTTACGCCAGGGAGGTGCCGAAGCGGGAGGCTCCGGTGGGTACGCCGTCGGCGCCCGGCGCGATCAGCAGCCCGGTACCGGGTGCCCCGAACACGGTCGCCCATTCGATGCCGTGCACCACGCCGCTGGGGTGTGTCACATCGTCGGGCGCCCCGACGTACAGGTAGTCGTGGCGGGCGGTGAGCGCGGCGCCGAAGCGGTCACCGGTCTCGGGGGTCTGGCCGATGTGCTGCTGTGTGAGCAGTACGTCCCCGGTGCCCGGGGCCGCCGTACCGTCGCCGAAGACCTGTACGACGCCCGCGTCGACCACCGAGCCGACGTTCTCGCCCGGCGTGCCGATGATCAGCGGCTCACCGACACCGTCCCGCCACGGCCCACCGAACCCGAGCGTGGTGCCGAACCGGTCGCCCGCTTCCGCGGTGCCGGCGACCCCGGCGGTGTCCTGGTGCACGCTCCACGCCTGCGGCAGCGGCAGCTCGTCGTCGTCGGTACGGAACAGGTGCACCATGCCGGCGTCGCGTACCCCCGAAAGATCTTCACCGGGTGCGCCGACCGCGAGCTTCACGTGCGACGGCCCGTCGTGTTCGCAGTACGAAGCGAGCGCCAGGCTCGCACCGAACTGGTCACCGGTCTCGCCCGACCCGGACACCCCGGCGGTGTTCTGCGACAGCGGGGTGTCGGTCTTCAGATTCTTCGCCAGGTGCACCATGCCGGCGTCCCGTACGCTGCCCAGATCCTCGCCGGGCGCCCCGACCACCAGGGTGAAGCCCTGTACGCCGGTCACGCCGCAGCTGAAACCGCCTGGACCCTGGAACAGCTCGACGGCGGCGCCGAACCGGTCGCCCGGCTCCACACTGCCGCTGATGCCGGGGCTGTTCTGGTCGATCGCCGCGGCCGCGACCGGCTCGCCGTTCTCGTGGCGGAACGTGACGATGCCCGCGGTGCCGGCGTCGGCGGTGCTGCCGATGTCCTCGCCGGGCGCCCCGAACGCCAGCGCCGGCGCCGGATGGCCGCCGTCCCCGGTGGTGGTG
>JBOGDG010000112.1:0-8217 GCA_050701655.1 Micromonosporaceae bacterium | reverse complement strand
CGTGGCTCCACTCGCGCTCCTGCGCCAGCTCGCCGCCCATCCCGCCCAGCAGTGCGCGCGGCCGCCCCCACCCACCCGCACCCCACCCCAACCCCAACCCCGTCAAGATCCGCGGCGTTGGACGCCTGCGCACGCGACATGGGCGGGAACGGGTGCCGGGACGTCCAATGCCGCGAATCTAGGCACCGACGACGCGGAGCTTGGCGGCGCCGAAGCGCGGGACTTGGCGCGCGACGGAGCTGCGGATCTTGCCGCCGACGGAGGTGCAGATCTGGTTGGGGGGTGAACGGGGCTTGACATGACATACCGGGCGGTAGCTAAATGTGTAACACCCTCATGTTTGGGCGCTCGTCTACTCATCCGCATAGCTACGCCTGGGGAGGCCCGGATGACACCCACCCGTCGAGCACTATCCCGTACCGCCGCCATCGCCGCGATCGCACTCGTGCCGCTGGTCGCGGCAGCAACCGTGAGCGGCCCGGCGCTCGCGCAGCCCGCCACAGCAACCACCACCGCCACCGCAGCCACCACCACGGCGACCACCACCAAGACCACCGCCAGCGCACCCGGCGACATCGTCTCGGCGCGCCGGATCAATGCCCCCGGATTCGGGTACGCCCGGGTCTGGCAGATCCAGTACCTGTCCACCGACACCCACGGCAACTCGATCACGGTCAGCGGCACCGTGGCCGTACCGGCCTCGTCGTACAACGGGAACCGGCCGATCGTCGGGTACGCGCCCGGCACCCACGGCCTGGGTGACCAGTGCGCGCCGTCGCGGCACCTGGAGGACGGCGACGACCAGGAAGGCGGCCTGATCCACCAGTACGGCTGGCGCGGCTTCGCCGTCGCGATCACCGACTACGAGGGGCTCGGCACTCCGGGCGACCACCGGTACATGGTGGCGCGGTCCGCCGGGAACGTGCTGCTCGACATCGTGCGGGCGGCGCAGCGGCTCACCGACGCCGGGCTCTCCAAGAGCGCCCCGGTCGCGCTGGTCGGCTACTCGCAGGGCGGGCACGCCGCCTCGTGGGGCGCTCAGCTCGCCGGCAGCTACGCGCCGGAGCTCAACGTCAAGGGCGTCGCCGCCGGCGGCACCCCCGCCAACCTGCGTCAGGTCGCCGACTACAACTCCGGCCGGCCCAACTTCGGGCTGGTGCTCGCCGCCGGCATCGGGATGGACGCGGCGTACCCGTCGCTGGAGTTGGAGTCCTACCTCAACGACGCCGGCCGGGCCGGGATCGAGCAGCTCCGCAACAGCTGCGACTTCAGCCCGTACGCCAACAAGACAATCGACGACTACACCACCAGCAACCCGCTCGCGACGCCACAGTGGCAGTCCACTCTGGACGCCCAGAACGTCGGCGGGGTCGCGCCGCGGATGCCGGTGCTGCTCTACCACTCCACGTCGGACGAGATCATCCCGTACCGCGGGGCGCGGACGCTGCGTACCCAGTGGTGCGGCGCGGGCGTCAAGCTCAGCTTCTGGACGTTCTACTTCCTGGAGCACGCCGCGACCGCGGCCTGGGCATCGCCCGACGTCACCTCGTGGGTGGCCGACCGCCTCGCCGGCAAAGCCGCCGGCAGCAACTGCTGACCCTCACCCCCCAGCCCCGGCCGAGCCCGTCTGGGCTCGGCTGGGGCCTCACTCGGGGTAGCGGCCAGGCTGCGGACGGCCTTCCCACTTGGTCGACAGAGCCACGGTGGTACGGGTGCGCGCGATGCCGGGCAGCCGGTTGAGCCGGATCACCAGCTGTTCCAGCTCGGCCATCGTGGTGACCCGTACCTTGATCAGGAACGACTCCTCGCCCGCGAGGAAGTAGCAGGACTCGACCTCTTCGAAGTCGCGCAGCGCGGTCGCCACGTCGTCGGGCTCGCCGGTGTCGCTCTGGATGATGCCCACCAGCGCGGTCACGCCCAGCCCGATCGCCTCCGGGTCGGCCATCGCGTGGTAGCCCTTGAGTACGCGGCTCGCCTCCAGCTTGCCCACCCGGTCGTGCACCGCCGGCGCCGAGAGCCCGACCTGGCGCCCGAGCTCGGCGTACGTGAGCCGCGCGTTGAGCCGCAGCAGCTCGACGATCCGTCCGTCGATCGCGTCCACGTACCGCCCTTTCGCCACGCTGTGTGCCTGCCGGAAGAGCCTAACTGTGCACGCTGTCACCGAGGCGCGCAGCGCGGTTCCAGGAGAGCGGCACAAGAGCAGACGCAACCTCTCAAGATGTGGTGTTCGGCCATTTCCGGGACGCCCAGGGACGACAGTGCTCTAATGGGGCTCTGGGCTAGATCCCCAGCGAAACCAGGGGGAAGTCAGGGGGGAAGTCGTGGACACTGGCGATCGTCTGCTCACACCGGGCGAGGTGGCCGCACTGTTCCGCGTCGACCCGAAGACCGTCACGCGGTGGGCGGCGGCGGGGCGAATCGGGAGTATCCGGACACCGGGCGGACATCGCCGGTTCCGGGAGTCAGAAGTCCGGGCGCTGCTCAACGGTGAGGAAATGGGCCGGCAGGACCTACTCGAACAACGGCACTGAACCCGGCCGATACCGGCCGGTGAGTTCACCGGCCTTCGGATAAGGCCAACCCGTCAGACCGGGGTGACCCGGGCCGACACGGTCTCAGCGACGGATCACCACACCGTCGCTGAGACCATCCGCGTCACGGGGCCGCTGCTCAGCCGGCCCGGCCGCCACCGAGCTCCCCGGCCCAGCGGCGGAACAGATCATGCGGCACCCCGATCGCGTCCAGCACCTTGCCCGCTACGAAATCCACCAGCTGTTGTACGTCGGACGCGCCGGCGTAGAACCCGGGGCTGGCCGGCAGCACCACGGCGCCGGCGTCGTGCAGCGCTAGCAGGTGCACCAGATGGCTGCGCGGCACCGGGGTCTCCCGCGGCACCAGCACCACCGGTCGCAGCTCCTTGAGGTTGACGTCGGCGGCGCGCTGCAGCAGATCCTTCGACAGCCCGAGCGCGATGCCGGCGCACGCCGCCGTACTGGCCGGGACCACCACCATCCCGCGCGCCCGGTACGACCCGCTGCTGGGACCGGCGGCGAGATCGGTCGCCGCCCAGTACGCCAGATCCGCGCCGGCCAGGTCGCGACCCAGCCAGCCGGCCAGATCGTCCTTCCAGTGCGCGTCCCGGAAACCGAGGCCGGTCTCGTCCAGCAGCGTCAGCCGGGCCGCCCGGGACACCACCAGGTCGACCGCGCAGCCCGCGTCGAGCAGCCCGCCCAGCACGGCGCGGGCGTACGGGGTCCCCGATGCTCCGGAGACCCCCACGATCCAGGGGCGACGCTGCCCGTCCGCCATGCCCACCAGTGTGCCTGGTCAGCCTGTGCCCGGTCAGCCGGGAACCGCCCGCAGCGGTGCCAGGCAGCTAATTACAAAGCTCAGATCACGGGTGTACGGCGTCCCAGTCGCCGTCCATGTCGTCGACCCACTCGTCAACCGGGCCGTCCCACGGGGTGTTGGACGACGGGGACTCGCTGGTCGAGCGGCGCCGATCCACCGTGGCTAACGGAGCCAGCCGGATCGGGCGGCGTACGGGATGCGATTCATCGGACACCCGAGCACGACTCGGGGTGGTCACAACTCAACTCCAGAGGAATGTCTCGCGTCACCGGGGTAGGCAACGCACCCCAGGTTACCCCCCGAGCACAGCGCGCAAACAGGAATCGGCAAAGCCGAGCATCGATGGAGCTGTGACAAAGCACTCCCCAAGCCAGGCTCTGGTCGGCCTCACGGCGGCCCGGCGGGCTGGATGTTCTGGTTGAAGCGGAAGAAGTTCGCCGGGTCGTACGCCCGTTTCAGCGCGCGCAGCCGCTGGTGCTTTCGCGCTCCGTACGCCAGCGACAGGGCGTCGGGCGACTCGTCGGACATGAAGTTGACGTACACCCCCTGGCTGTACGGCTCCAGGGCCGACCAGAAGTCCCGTACCCACTCGACATGACGCTCGGGCTCCGGGTCCTCTGGCTGCCAGGCGGCGACGACGTTGATGTCGTGTGCGGCGGCTCGGCCCGGGTACGCGGTCGCCTCCTCCGGCACGCGGGCAACCGCTCCTCCCTGGGTGAAGATCGGCACCGAGGAGAACGGCGACGTGATCGTCCCGGCGCGCTCCACGACGACCTCGATCGCCTCGTAGCTCAGCGGACCGAGCTTGCGGGACTTCCAGTAGTAGTGACGGCCGTGCGGAAACGCCGCGTCGAACATCTGCTGGAAGGCGACGTACGGCTTCGGCCCGATCGCGTCGAAGACCGGCTGCCCGAACTCCCGCAGCGGGCGCAACGCCTGCTCGCCCTCGGCCACCGGGCCCGCGTAGCTCGCGACCACCGCGACGATCGGCTGGCCGTGCAGGGATTCGGGGATCACCGGGAGCGGCGGCGCGAGGCGCAGGTTGGCCATCAGCCCGACCTCGTCCGGCGCCTCCGCCGCGTAGTCACGGAAGCACGAGAGCACCGCCGCGGCCTGGTCCATCGGATAGCCGAGCATGCCGGCCAGCACCGTCGGCCCGAGGGGGTGCAGGTCGTACTCGAAGGAGGTGACAATGCCGAAGTTTCCGCCGCCGCCACGGAGCCCCCAGAACAACTCCGGGTCGTGCTCCTCGCTGGCGAGTACCAGCTCCCCGGCGGCGGTGACCACGTCACAGGAACGCAGGTTGTCGATGGTGAGCCCGTAGGCGCGCATCAGATGGCCGATGCCGCCGCCGAGGGTGAGGCCGCCGACTCCGGTGTGGCTGACGATCCCTCCGGTGACCGCGAGGCCCAGCGCCTGCGTCTCGCGGTCGAGATGGGCGTTGAGGCAGCCGCCCTGGACGCTGGCGGTACGCCGGAGCGGGTCGACCCGTACGCCGGTCATCCGGGAAAGGTCGATCAGCAGGCCGCCCTCACAGAGTGCGTGTCCGGCCACCGCGTGGCCGCCGCCGCGTACCGAGGCGGGGATGTCGTGTTCGCGGGCGAATCGCACCGCCTCGATCACGTCGGCGGTCCCGGTACAACGCGCGATCAGCGCCGGGCGGCGGGCGATGCCGCCGTTCCAGATCACCCGCGCCCGCTCGTACCCGTCGTCACCGGGCGCGACCAACTCGCCCCGGAAGCGACGCCCAAGCTCCTCGACCGTCACCCGGTCCAGCCGCTCGGCCGGCTGCGTGTCGTGCTGGTGGAGAGTCGTCATGACGATCAGAACCCGCAATTGCCCGGATCCGCGGCGTCGATGCGTACGCCGCCACCGACCGGCACGTCGAGGTAGGTCACCGTGATGTCCAACGTCGTCGTGCCCTCGTTACGGCCGAGGTGTACGTGGCCGCTGGCGCCCGCACCCGGCGTTGCGGCGGCGATCCCCCCGGTGAGGCCCAGCCCCACGATGGTGGCGATGGCCGCGATGACGATGCTTGTCCTTCTCATCAGCTTCCCCTCCCGGCGAATGCGGTGATGTGAGCGCGACACTATGCGGCCACGGCGGGGCGGATCATCGCGAGAAGAAACCAGTGCACCCGAAGGCACGTGGTCAGAACCTGCTATTGGCCGGCTAGACCAGTTCGTGCTCGAAGGCGTACGCGGTGGCCGCGGCCCGCGAGGTGACATCGATCTTGCGGAAGATGTTGCTCAGATGCCGGGCGACCGTGTGCTCGCTGATGAACAGCTCCGTGGCGATCTGGCGGTTCGACCTGCCCCGCGCCACCAGCCGCAGCACCTCGACCTCGCGCTCGGTCAGCCTGCCGGGAGGAGCGGCGTCGCCGGCCAGCACGGCGTGCGCGCGAGCCGCGTCGGCGGTTGCCCCCAGCTGCTGGAACGCCGTACGGGCGGCCTCGAACTCCATCCGCGCTGTCGCCTCGTCGCCCGCGCGCTGGATGGCGTCGCCCAGCAGCATCCTGGTCTGTGCCGCCTCGTACGGGAACGACAGCTCGCGCCAGATCGCGCACGCGTCGCGAAGAATCGGCAACGCCTGCTCCACCTGGTTCTCCGCCAGCAGTACGGCGCCCCGCGACGTGGCCGACATCGCTCGCAGCAGCGGGGTACCCGTCTCGGCGGCGACAGCGGCGAGCTGGTCCACGGACTCGCGGGCGGCGGCGACATTGCCCAGCCGCAGCTCTGCCGCCACCTGGGCGGCCAGCAGTCTGGCTCGCGCCACGAACCCGGACGGCGCGCTGGTGAGCGCCACGCGCAGGGCACTGCTCGCCCCCCGGGCGTCCCCCTGGGCCAGCCGCAGCAGCGCCATCCCGGGTTGCGGGTCCTTGCCGAGCTCATGGGCGCGCTGGAACGCGTCGAGCGCGCCGACCAGGTCGCCCTTCAGACGCCGGATCTCGCCGACCAGGTAGTGGCCTTCGGCGACCAGGTAGCCACCGAAGGCCGCCAGCTCCTGCGCGGCCCGCAGCGCCTCGGCCTCGGCGATCGCCCAGCCACCACGGAGCGAGGTGATCTCACAGCGGTGCAGCCGGCACAGCCCGGGGAAGTAGCCGCCCTCGCGCAGGTGACCGGACCACCTCATCGCGAGATCGGTCCACTCGGTGGCGCGGCGTACGTCGCCCAGCTCACTGCACACGTGCAGCAGGACGCAGTAGACCCAACCGGTGGTGAACGGCGAGAGCTCGCCACCGACCGCGCTGAGCATCGCCTCGTCGAGCAGCTCCACACCCTCGGAGACGTCCCCGCAGGCGGCCAGCATTCGGCCCCCGACCGCACGGGCATGCGCCTCCAGATCGCGATCCTGGGTACGCTCGCCGATCTCGATCGCGCGCCGGGCATGCTCCAGGGCGGCGTCCTGCTCGCCCCGGTACCGCGCCCACTCGGCGCACCCGAGCGCCACATAACCCTGCTCGGCAGAATCCGGTAGCTGTTGCGCGTGCCGTTCCGCGCGTTTCAGCCATCCGTGTGCGGCGGCGGTCTCGTCGAGGTCGAAGTGGTCGTTGAAGAGCTGCCACCCGGTCATCGCGGCGCGTGCGGTGTCACCGGTATCCCGGTACGCGGCGTACAGCCGGCGCCGCGCCGGGACACACTCACGGGGGCGCCCGACCCAGAAGGCGGCGTCGGCGAGGCGCGCCAATTCGTCGAGCGTGAGCGAGTCGAGCTTCCGCCCGGCGAGGTCCTCGTACGCCTGTCGCCAGTCCGTGCCGGCGTCGGCCGCTGCCGGCCTCGTAGCGTCCGCCACGGAGCGCCCCCCTCCGACGAGCAGATCGTACCCTCGCGGCAGCTCGGACCAGGTCGCCAGCGCTTTGGTACGGCACCTGCGGCCCGGTGGCGGCCACCTCATGCGGTGAGCGACAGCACCGTCTTCGCGAGCGCCGGGTTGTCCACTTCGGCTACCAGCGACCGTACGGCGTCCGCGGCGCCCGGCTCTCCCAGTCGCGCCCGGTGCAGGGTGGCACGCGCAAACAACTCCCGCATCCCGGTGCGCGAGGCCAGCGCCTCCAGCTCGTCAAGCCACTGCCCGGCCGACGCGCTGCCGTGCGCGACCCCGACCGCGCACAGCGCCTCCTGCCCGTACGCCTCCACCCAGAGGTACGAGTCCGGCAGCCGCCGGCAGGTCCGCGGCGCTTCGTCCAGCAGCTCCAGCGCGCGTGGCAGGTCGCCGCGTGCGGCGGCCACCAGGCCGAGGCCACGGCACGCGATGCTCTCCCAACAGGGGTCGCCGAGCTGGCACCCCAGCGAGAAGGCGTGCTCGAAGCGTTCCGCGGCCGCATCCACGTCTCCGGTGAGCATGTCCACCTCGGCGCGCAGCGACTCCGGCCATGGCACCACGCCGGTCCAGCCGATCGCGACAGCACGCTCCAGCGCCGCGTCCAGGATGACGCGGGCGTCGTCGTACTCGCCGCGGAGCAGGTGCAGCCGACCCAACAGCGCGCGCGCCAGGGTGGCGGGCCGGTCCGCCGCGGTGGCGTCCGCGCGGGCGATCGCGGTACGCAGGAACTCGCTGCCAGTGGCGTAGTCGCCGACGTCGCTGCGGCAGCCGCCGCGGGTCAGGTCGATCCACGCGAGCTCCGCGTCGTCACCGGCCGCCAGCTCAGCGGCGGCGCGCAACGCCTTGTCCGCCCGCGGGTACCGGGCCCGGAGGAACTCTACCCATCCGATCTCGCGCCACGCGGACGCGGCGAGCAGCGCGTCACCCGTCTCCTCGGCCAGCGCGATGCCCTCGTGCAGCGCCGCCGCGCCCTCCTCGTCGGTGCCGCGGGCAGCGTGCACCAGGCCGCTGCCGAGGCTGAGCAGAGCCCGGCCGAGCAGATCC
>JBOGDG010000111.1:0-8350 GCA_050701655.1 Micromonosporaceae bacterium | reverse complement strand
GTCCACCGGATCAAAGACCTTGGTCCGGGGGTACGGGAGCCGCTCGCGGCCACCGATCGCAGCGTCCACCTGGTACGCCCCGACGGCCACCTCGCCGCGGTGCTGCCCGACCCGTCCCGCCTCCCCGAAGCGGTACGCCGCGCCCACGGCCGCTGACACGCGCTCACGGGCCGAAAGCGGGGGTTTGGGCGGGCTCGCACTCCCGGCTCGGCGCCGGCCAGACGGTCACCCGGGTGCAGCCCCGGCAGCGGTAGAGCACGTGGCCCGGGCACCCCCGGCAGCTCACCCACGCCCGCTCCGCCCGGACCGGGAGCGGGCCTTCCAGCTTGCGGCCGCAGCCGCAGCGGTCCGGCGCGTCGGTGTGGTCGAGATAGTGGATCCGCTCGAACCGGTATCGGCGCACCTTCGGGTCGGCCCGCGCGCTCTCCACCGCCGCGCGCAGCCTCGCGATCGTGTCCACGGTGATCTCGCGGATCTCTTCCCGGTCACAGCTCCTGCTCTCCAGGACGTTGATCCGCACGATCCACTTGCGCCGCCACCCCATCCTGGCAGTTTATCGAACATATGTTCGATAAACATCAGGAGTCACTCGTTCGCGGCATGCGGCGCACCCAGCCAGTCGGGAGCCACCCGTAGCAAATGCGATCAAGCCGGGACGGTCTGGCAGCATCAGAATGGGTCCATGAGCCGGCCAGTGGACACCTTCGGCGCCTTCGTGGAGGTGCTCTCCCAAGCCCTTGACGATCACGAAGCCAACGGCACGGACTTGGCTGGGCGGGTTCATCTGTCCCGCTTTCACTTCGACCGGGTGATTGCCGCTGCGGCCGGGGAGCCGCCGGCGAGGTTTCGCCGGCGGGTGCTTCTCGAACGGGCGGCCTACCGACTCGTGACGAGCGAGAGCACGGTCCTCGAAATCGCGATCGAAGCGGGCTACTCATCACATGAAGCGTTCACCCGTGCTTTTGCCAGGGCGTACGGATCGGCTCCGACACAGTGGCGGTGCCGCCCTACACGTATCCAGATCAAGGCACCGAGCGATGTCCATTTCCACCCGCCCGGCAGCCTGCGGCTGCCGGCACGAGAAAAGGTGAGCTCCATGGACCTACTGGTCAAGATGGTCGAGCATCACGTGTGGCTCGTCGACCAGATGCTTACCCGGGCCGCAGCGCTAACGGCCGAGCAGCTCGACGCGCCCATCGAGCTGTCGGTCGAGGGCGTCGACTGCGAGCCGACGCTGCGCTCGCTGCTGTCCCGGCTGGTCGGGCAGATGGACATGTGGACCTGTGCGATCGCGATGCGCGACTACGACTGGTCGGTCGAGCGCGGTGAGACTGTCGAGCACATGCGGACCCGCCTGGCCGAGGTCGGGCCGGCATTTCTCGCCCAGGTCCGGGAGGTCTGTGAGCAGGGCCGACTCGACGAGACGTTTGTCGACGCGCTGTGTGAGCCCGCCGAGGTGTACACCTACGGCGGCATGATCGCGCACGTGCTGACCTTCGCAGCCCATCGCCGGGTCCTGGTCGCCGGAGCGCTGCACGACACGGGGATCACCGATCTCGGTAGCGGTGATCCGATGCGCTGGGTCGCCGAAACCACCTGATGCCGCCGCCGATGAGGAGTTGACATGCGTGGTTCGGCACCTCGGTTGCTGGCCGTCAACGTCGTCCACAAGATGCTGCGCGGGCCGTCGCGCGACACCGCGATCGACAAGCGCCCGGTAGCTGGCATGGTCGCTGTGGGCGAGCTCGGACTCGCCGGTGATAAGCAGGGCGATACCCGAAACCACGGCGGAACGGATCAGGCACTGTACGCCTACGCCAGCGAGGACGCCGCCTACTGGACCGCGCAGCTGAACCGCGAGATCACCCCGGGACTGTTCGGAGAGAACCTCACCACGCAACGCCTGGACATCACCGCTGCGCTGATCGGTGAGCGGTGGCGCATCGGCGCTCGCGGAACCGGCATCGTCGTCGAGGTGCGGATGCCACGGACCCCGTGTGTGAACCTGTCTGCCCGCATGGGTATCCCGCCGCCATCGGGCGCCCAGGTGCATACCTGAAAGTCATCACCACGGGGTCGATCATGGCTGGCGACGTGATCACGATCGAGCATCGTCCTGAACATGGCGTCACCATCGGTGACTCCTCCGCCAGGCCGAGACCAGACCAGATGCGGCGACTACTCGACTCCGGAATTGACCTCGCCGAACCGATGCGCAAGACGGCTCAGCGGATTGCCGCCCAGAGCCAAGCCAAGTAAGGCTGGAGAAGCGCGCCGGCCTCGTCACCTGACCATCACCCGGCCAGCTGTTCCAGCAGGTGTACGGCGTGCTCCGGCCCCGGCGCCGCGGCGATCTCGTCGCGCAGCCGGCCCGCGGCGCGCCGGTAGTCAGGATGGGTGAGTACGGCGGCGGTGGCGTCGCGTACCTGTGACGGAGTGGCGGCGACCGGATCCAGCACCCGCGCCATCCCGAGCGCCTCGCAGCGGGCCGCGTTGTGCGGCTGGTCGGCGCCCATCGGGAACAGTACGCAGGGCAGCCCGTGGGTCAGCGCCCCGAGCACGCTGCCCGACCCGCCGTGGGAGACCACCGCGGTGCAGTACGGCAGCACCGCGCCCTGTGGCAGGAACCGCGCGACCCGTACGTGTGCCGGCTGCGGGCCGAGCTCCGCCGGATCGAGCTGGCCGCCGACCGTGACCAGCAGGTTCACCGGCAGCTCGCGCAGCCCGGCAAGCACCCGGCCGAACAGGTCGCCGGACTCCAGGTTGAACACCGTGCCGAGCGTGAAGTACACCGTCGGCCCGGTCCGTTCAGCCAGCCACGCCAGCGCGTCGTCAGCGGGGGGCGCGGTGGCCGGCTGGGGCAGGCGTACCACGTGGCCGGTGGGCGGCAGCGGGTATCGCGGATCCCGGAAGCTGGCCGGCGCCGGCGACAGCACCAGGTGCCGGCTCAGCATCGTCAACTCCGGATCCGGGGGCAGGTCATACTCGGCCCGCAGCGCGTGCAGCGGCTCCGCGACCAGCTCCGGGCGGATGAACGAGCCGGCGGCGATCACCACCACGCTGGCGTACCGGATGCCGAGCTTCTCCGCCGCGACCATGGCGCCGAAGTCCACCTCGTCGCAGACCACCACGTCCGGGCGCCACGTCTGGGCCAGCGCGACCAGGTCGGCGGCGCGGCTGCGCGCCAGCCGGCCGGCGTACCCGTCGCGGATGGCGCGGTCCTCCCGTACCGGGTCGAGCGGGGCGAGTGGCTCCCGGCCGCTGGTACGCGAGGTGTCCGATCCGCTCGCGAACTCGGTGAACCCCGCCTCCCGTACCGTCGGCAGCAGCGCCGGCTCGCCGGTGAACGCGACCGTGTGGCCGGCCGCGACCGCCGCCCGCGCGATCGGCACCAGCGGCTCGAAGTGCCCGCGCCCGCCCGCGAAACTGAACAGCACCCTCATCCACACATCTTCTCCGATGGAAGACGCAGCCCCGCTGTTGGAGCCGGCTCTATCCTGCGCACATGACCGAGGAAGAAGTGCAGGATCCGCGGGTACGGGTGCGCCAGCTCGCCGCCGAGTCCGAAGGGCCGACCGGCTGGTTCGAGCGGCTGTACGTCGAGGCCGACCACGGCACCGCGCAGGTGCCGTGGGACAAGGGGGAGCCGCATCAGCTGCTGACCCGCTGGGTCGAGCAGCGGCGGCCGCGGGGGGAGGGGCGTACCGCCGTGGTGGTCGGCTGCGGGTACGGCCGCGACGCCGAGTACGTCGCCCGGCAGGGCTTCCAGACGACCGCCTTCGACATCTCGCCGAGCGCGGTGCGGGCGGCCGCCGAGCGGCACGCCGGCTCCCCGGTGCGGTACGCCACCGCGGATCTGCTGGCGTTGCCGGAGGACTGGCGGGGGGCGTACCAGCTGGTGGTGGAGAGCATGACGGTGCAGTCGATGCCGCGTACGGTGCGGCCGGCGGCGATCGAGGGGGTCACCCGGCTGGTGGCTCCGGGCGGCACGCTGCTGGTGGTGGCGGCCGCCGGGATCCCGGATCACGACGGGCCGCCGTGGCCGCTGACCCGCGCGGAGATCGACGCCTTCGCGGCCGGTGAGCTGAAAGCCGTACACATCGAGGAAGTTTTTGACGCCGACGAGCCGGGGGTGTCGCGCTGGCTGGCGGAACTTCACCGGCCGCCGGCTGGCACGTGACGCTTGTTGCAACCTCTTTGCAGGAGCAACAGGCTGGCCATAGGCTTTGAATATGGCGCAAGCGCTGCACATCCAGAACGGCATCGTCGGCGTACCGGTGTCGCTGGCGTTTCTCGGCGTGGCGGTGGTGACACTCGCTGTCTGTGTACGCCGGGCCGGGCATGACCTGGACGAGCGGCTGGCCCCGATGGCGGGGCTGGTCGCCGCGTACGTGTTCGCGGTGCAGATGCTCAACTTCCCGGTGCTGCCGGGGGTCAGCGGTCACCTGCTGGGCGGCGCGCTCGCGGTGATGCTGGTCGGCCCCTGGGTCGGGGCGCTGTGTGTCTCGATCGTGATCGTGGTGCAGGCGCTGCTGTTCGCCGACGGCGGGGTCACCGCGATCGGCCTCAACATCAGCAACATGGCGCTGCTGTCCAGCGTCGTCGGGTACGCCGTGGTGGTCGGGCTGCTGCGGCTGCTGCCACGCACTTCAGCGGCACCGCCCCACGCCGGTCTGGCGGTGACCGCGTTCCTGGCCGGCGTCTGCGGCACGGTCGCCGCCGCGTTCGGTTTCGTGCTGCAGTACGCGCTCGGCGGCGTCACCCAGCTGCCGATCGGCTGGGTGGCCGGCGCGATGGGCGGCAGCCACCTGCTGATCGGGGTCGGCGAGGGGCTGATCACCGCGGTCACGGTGCTCGCCGTGGCACGGGTACGCCCCGACCTGGTGTACGTGCTGCGCAACCTCCCAGCGCCGCGCGTCAGCCGTACCGTCGAGGTGGCCCGGTGAGCCGGCAGCGGTGGTTCCTGCTCGGCGGGCTGCTGGTGGCGCTGCTGCTGGCCGGTGTCGGGAGCAGCTTCGCGTCGTCGAACCCGGACGGGCTCGACACGGTGACCCGGGAGGGGTGCACGTACTCCGGCGAGCGGGTCACCGGTGGCGGGTGCATGGCCCGGGAGGCCGAGGGGCACGAGGTGGGCGGGCCGCTCGCCGACTACGGCATCGCGGGGATCGACAACCCGTACCTGTCGACCGGGCTGGCCGGTGTGCTCGGCGTGCTGCTGGTGTTCGGGCTGGGCGCGGGGCTGTTCGCGCTGGCCCGTCGCCGGCGCCGCGACGGCTCCTGATGGCGGGCTTCTGATGGCGAGCAGGTCGTGATGGCGAGCAGGTCGTGATGGCGAGCAGGTCGTGATGGCGAGCAGGTCGTGATGGCGAGCATTGTCTGATGGGCGGTGGGCACAGCCATCCGCTGTACCTGGCGCACGACTCGCCGGTGCACCGGCTGCCACCCGAGGTGAAGCTCGTAGCGTCGGTGAGCTTCACGGTGCTGGTGGTGCTGACGCCACGCGAGCAGTTCTGGGCGTTCGGCTGCTACCTGCTGCTGGTCGGGCTGGTCGCGGCGCTGGCCGGGGTACGCGCCGGCTGGCTCGCTGTGCGGTCCCTGATCGAGCTGCCGTTCGTGATCCTGGCGCTGGCGCTGCCGTTCTTCGGGCCGGCGCCGCGAGTGGAGTGGCTCGGTGTGGCGCTGTCGGTCGACGGGCTGCTCGGCGCCTGGAACATCCTGGCGAAGGGCACGCTCGGCGTACTGTCCTCGCTGCTGCTCGCCGCCACCACACAGCAGCGGGATCTGATCCTGGGGCTGGACCGGCTGCGTACCCCCGCGGTCATCACCAGCATCGCCACCTTCATGCTGCGGTACGCCGAGGTGCTCACCGCCGAGGCCCGGCGGATGCGGATCGCCCGGCTCTCGCGGGGGTACGAGCCGCGGTTCCTGTGGCAGGCGTACGCCTTCGCGGCCGGCGCCGGGTCGCTGTTCCTGCGGGCGTACGAGCGCGGCGAGCGGGTCTACCTGGCGATGCTTTCCCGGGGGTACGCCGGCCGGATGCCCACCCTGTACGGTCCCGCCGCCCCGATCGGCACCTGGCTGCTCGCGCTCTGGGTGCCGGCGATCGCCGCCACTGTCTGCGTGGTTGCGGTGGTCAACTCGGGAGTGCTGCGATGACGGGCCCAGCCGCCCCAGCCCCGTTGCCGCCTGAGCACGACGCGGAGTCGGGTGGGGCGGCTTCGCTGGTGCTGGAGGGGGTGCGGTTCGCGTACCCGGACGGGCATGTGGCGCTGCGGGGGGTGGACCTGCGGATCGGGCGCGGGGAGCGGGTGGCGCTGCTCGGGCCGAACGGGGCCGGGAAGACCACGCTGGTGCTGCACCTCAACGGGATCCTCGGCGGAGGCGGCGGCGCGGTCAGCGTGGCCGGGTTGCCGGTGGCCAAGCCGCACCTGACGGAGATCCGGCGCCGGGTCGGCGTGGTGTTCCAGGACCCGGACGACCAGCTGTTCATGCCGACGGTCGCCGAGGATGTGGCGTTCGGCCCGGCCAACCTCGGGCTGCGCGGTGCCGCGCTGGCCGAGCGGGTGGACGAGGCGCTCGCCGCGGTCGGGATGGCCGAGCACCGCGACCGCGCGCCGCACCACCTCTCGTACGGGCAACGGCGCCGGGTAGCGGTCGCCACTGTGCTCGCGATGCGGCCGGAGATCCTGGTGCTCGACGAGCCGTCCAGCAACCTCGATCCGGCCAGCCGCCGGGAGTTGGCCGAGATTCTGCTCGGTCTGCCGGTGACGCTGCTGATGGTCACCCACGACCTGCCGTACGCGCTGCAGCTGTGCCCCCGGTCGGCGGTGCTGGACGAGGGCCGGGTCGTCGCCGACGCGCCGACTGCGGGGCTGCTCGCCGACGCCGAGCTGCTCGCCGCGCACCGGCTGGAGCTGCCGTACGGCTTCGACCCCTCCCTGGCCGCCCCTGACCAGACCCACCCCTGATCCCCGCCCCAGCCGCAGGGGGCTCGGATCATCGGGCTCGGTGCTCAGGCACCACTTGTTCTCCGTCACAGAGAGCCGGATCTTGTCGGGGCCGCGTGGCAGGCTTGACTGCACCAGTTGTGCGCCGTACCCGAGAGGTAGTTCAGTGACCGTGACCCCGGCGTCCATCCGGCGTACGTACTACGTGCTGATGGCGGGCAACACGCTCGCCGCGTCGCTGATCTGGGGCATCAACACGATCTTCCTGCTGGACGCCGGCCTATCCAATCTGGAGGCGTTCGCCGCCAACGCGTTCTTCACCGTCGGGATGGTGCTGTTCGAGGTGCCGACCGGGGTGGTCGCGGACATGTGGGGCCGCCGCAGCTCGTTCCTGCTCGGCACGGTGACGCTGGCGGTCTCCACCGGGCTGTACGTGCTGCTCTGGCGGATCGAGGCGCCGTTCTGGCAGTGGGCGGTGGCCTCGGTGCTGATCGGGCTCGGGTTCACCTTCTTCTCCGGCGCCACCGAGGCGTGGCTGGTCGACGCGCTGGAAGCCACCGGGTACGAGGGCGCGATGGAGTCGGTGTTCGGCCGGGGCCAGGCGATCAGCGGGGCCGGCATGCTCATCGGCTCGGTCAGCGGCGGCTACCTGGCGCAGCTCACCAACCTCGGAGTGCCGTTCGTGGCGCGGGCCGGGATCCTGGTGCTGATATTCGGGGTGGCGTTCGTGCTGATGCACGACATCGGCTTCACGCCGCGCCGCGACGGCCGCCCGATCGCGGAGATCAAGCGCATCATGGGCGACTCCATCGAGTACGGCTGGCGGATCCGCTCGGTGAAGTACCTGATGCTCGCCGCCCCGTTTACCGGCGGCGTGGCGATCTACGTGTTCTACGCGCTGCAGCCGTACCTGCTGCAGCTGTGGGGCGACCCGAAGGCGTACGGGATCGCCGGGCTGGTGGCGGCGATCGTGGCCGGCGCGCAGATCTGCGGCGGGTTCCTGACGCCCCGGATCCGGGGGCTGTTCCGGCGGCGTACTTCCGCGCTGCTGGCGCTGGACGCGCTGGGTACGGTCACGGTCGTGCTGATCGGGCTGCTCACCAACTTCTGGGTGGTGGTCGCGCTGATCACGGTCTGGGCGCTGGTGTTCAGCGCGTCGATGCCGATCCGGCAGGCGTACCTGAACGGGATGATCCCGTCCCAGCAGCGGGCCACGATCCTGTCGTTCGACTCGCTGATGAGCTCCAGCGGCGGCATCGGCGCGCAGCCCGCGCTGGGGCGCGCGGCCGACGTGTGGGGCTACCCGATGTCGTACGTGCTGGCGGGCGGGCTGACCGCGTTCGCGCTGCCGTTCGTCGCGCTGGCCCGGCGGCAGAGCGCCGCCGCCGACACTGCCGTCGAGG
>JBOGDG010000110.1:0-8374 GCA_050701655.1 Micromonosporaceae bacterium | reverse complement strand
CTCGCGCACTGCGCCGCGCCGCTGCTGCCCCGCTTCGCCGCCCGGCTCGCCGCCGCGCTCGGCGACCCCGCCCGGGCCTGCTGGCCGGACGAGGTCACCCTGGTCGCGCCCGGCACCCCGGTCACCCTGGCCGACACCATCTTTTTCGGGGGTACGCCCGCCGAGGCGACACCGTCGGTCTCGCTGGTGCGGCCCGCCTCGGCGGCGCCGTCCGCCGAGGGGGAGGCCTCGCCGCTACTGGAGTGGCTGACCGGCGTGGTACGCGAGACGTTGCAGCTGCCGGACGGTGAGCCGGTCGCCGACCGGACCCTGGTCGCACTGGGGATGGAGTCGCTGCACGCGGTGGCGCTGCAGTACCAGCTGCTCGAAGAGCTCGGGGCGGACGTACCGATGGAGGAGCTGTTCGCCGAGCAGGACGTCCGCACCCTCGCCGAGCGGCTCACCGCCCAGGGCGTCACGCCGCCGGTTGCCGAGGGGGTGCCGGGATGAACCACCCGCGAGTGGGGGTGTCGGGATGAGCCACCTGCGACTGCTCGCCGAGATCGAGTCGCGCGGGCTGAGCATCTCGGCGGCCGGCGAGGACCTCAAGCTGCAGGGGCCCCGGGACCGGATGGACCCGGAGCTGATCGGGCGGATCAAGGAGTACAAGGCGCAGCTGGTCAGCCACCTGTCGGCGGAGCGGGACCCGGGCTTCCCGACCACCCCGCTGCAGCGCAGCTACCTGCTGGGCCGGGGCGACCTGTTCGAGTTCGGCAACGTCGCCAACCACATCTACCGCGAGATCGAGGGCTGCTGGGACCTGGACCGGCTGGACGCGGCGTACCGGTCGGTGGTGCGGCGGCACGGGATGCTGCGGACCCGGTTCACCGCCGACGGCAGGCAGGTCGAGGAGCCCGCGTTGCCGGAGCTGCGGATCCCCCGGCTGGACCTGCGCGGCCTCGACGCGGACGAGCAGCGCCGGATGCGGCAGCGGCTGCGCGAGGAACGCTCCCACCGGGTCCTGCCCACCGACCAGGCCCCGCTGCTCGGCCTGGACGTGACGATCTTCGCCGACGACCGGCTGGTGATCCACGTCGGCCAGGACGGCCTGGTGATGGACGCGGTCAGCGCGATGCTGTTCATGCGCGCCTGGTGGGCGGCGTACCAGGAGCTGCCCACCGACCCGCCCGAGGAGGCGTCGTTCGCCGAGTACGTCGCCCGGCTGGAGGCGGCCCGCGACAAACCCCCGTACGCCCGGTCGCGCGACTACTGGCTGGCCCGGCTGGACGAGCTGCCGCCCTGCCCGCGGCTGCCGCTGCGTACCAGTCCGGCGGCGATCACCCATCCGCGGTTCGTCCCCCGTACCGTCAGCCTCGATCCGCCGGCGTGGGAGGCGCTCAAGGCCCGTGCCGCGGCCGCCGGGCTCACCCCCTCCTCGGTGCTCTTCGCCGGGTACGCCGAGACGCTCGCCGCCTGGGGTGCCGGTGAGCGCTTCACCCTCAACACCACGGTGACCCAGCGGCCGCCGGTGCATCCCCGGATCTTCGAGGCGATCGGGCCGTTCTCCGACACCCTGCTGGTGGAGGTGACGGTCGGGCCGGGGGTCAGCTTCACCGAGCGCGCCCGGGCGTTGCAGACCCAGCTGCGGCGCGACCTCGACAACCGGCACTTCTCCGGCATCGACGCGCTACGCGAGCTGGGCCGGCGCGCCGGGGGCGCCCCGGTGCGGATGCCGTTCACCTTCAACAGTGCGCTCGGCTACCCGCAGCGCGACCTCGACGGCTCCACGTTCGAGCTGTTCGGCCCCGAGGTGTACTCGGTCAGCCAGACCCCGCAGGTGTGGGTCAACGTCTTCGTACGGGAGCAGCACGGCGGCCTGCTGGTGCAGATCGACGCGGTCGACGAGCTGTTTCCGGAAGGGCTGCTCGACGCCCTGGTCGACGGCTACCGCCGGCTGCTGGAGGGGCTGCGGGACGACGCGGCGTGGTCGGCGAACGCCGCCGACCTGCTCCCGGAGGCGCAGCGGGCCCGGCGCCGGGCCGCGAACGACACCACCCGCCCCGAGCCGTCGGAGCTGCCGCATCAGAGCTTCGTCCGGCTGGCCGCCGCCCACCCGGACGCGCCCGCCGTGCTCACCTCGGGTGGGAACCTCAGTTACGGCGACCTGTACCGGCGCGCGTGCCACGCCGCGGCGTGGCTGAGCGGCCAGGGCGTGGGGTGCGGCGACCTGGTCGGGGTGGTGATGACCCGCGGGCCGGAGCAGGTGGTCGGGATCCTCGCCGCGGTGCTGGCCGGAGCGGCGTACCTGCCGGTCGACGCCACCGCGCCCGCCGAACGGCAGCGCTACCTGCTGCGCGACGGCCAGGTGCGCTGCGTGATCACCAACGCCGACCTGCCCCACCTGGCCGAGGAATGGCAGGTGTACGCCGCCGACCCGTCGCGTCCGCTCGACGTCGCGCTGGAGCCGCCGCCGGATGTCGCGGTGGACCCCGACGACCTGGCGTACGTGCTCTACACCTCCGGCACCACCGGCGAGCCGAAGGGTGTGATGGTCAGCCACCGCAGCGTGGCGAACGTGGTCGTCGACTGCCACGCCCGGTTCGGCGTCACCGCGGCGGACCGCTTCTTCGGCATCAGCGCATTCACCTTCGACCTCTCGGTGTACGACGTGTTCGGCGCCCTCTCCGCCGGGGCCGCGATCGTGCTCCCCGACGCCGACCGGGCCGCCGACGCCGCGCACTGGCTGTCGTGCTGCGACCGGTTCGGCGTCACCATCTGGAACTCCGTCCCCTCGATCGTCGCCCTGCTCGCCGACCAGGCGGTGGCCGAGCCAGCCTCTCTCGGGGCGCTGCGGCTGGTGATGATGAGCGGGGACCGGATCCCCCCGGCGCTGCCGGCGGCGCTGCGGCGGCTCAAACCGGAGCTGGAGGTGGTCTCGCTCGGCGGCCCGACCGAGACCACGGTCTGGAACATCGTGCACCCGATCACCCCCGACCACGACGGGGTCAGCCCGATCCCGTACGGCCGGCCCAACGCCAACAGCCGGCTGTACGTCATCGACGGGTACGGCCGCGACGCTCCGGACTGGGTCCCGGGCGAGATCTGTGCCGCCGGGATCGGGCTGGCGCGCGGCTACTGGCGCGATCCCGACCGCACCGGGGAACGCTTCTACTCCGATGCGGCGCGCGGTGAGCGGCTCTACCGCACCGGCGACATGGGCCGGTACCTGCCCGACGGCAGCATCGAGATCCTGGGTCGCGCCGATCACCAGCTCAAGGTCAACGGCTACCGGATCGAAGCCGGCGAGGTGGAGGCGCGGCTCACCGCGATCGAAGGTGTACGCCAGGCGGCGGTGCTCCGCGCCGAGGGCGCGAACGGGGCCCGGCTGATCGCCCACCTGGTCGCCGGCGCCGACGCCCCACCGTCGTACGGCGCGGTGCGGGAGGGGCTCGCCGTACACCTGCCGGAGTACATGATCCCGGCGGAGCTGGTGTGGCACGAAGCGCTGCCCCTGACCGGCAACGGCAAGGTGGACCGCGCCGCCCTCGCCACCACCTCGCCCGGCACGGTGCCGGGTGGTGCACCGACCGGAACCGGAGCGGCCGGGACCGCGCAGCGCAGGCCGGAGGCCGGCGACCGACCACCGACCGCCACCGAGCGGGAGCTCAGTGAGCTGTGGGCCTCGGTGCTGGGGGTGCCCGGTGTGGGGATCGACCAGAAGTTCCGGGAGCTGGGCGGCGACTCGATCGGCGCCGCGCGGATCGTGACCCGGGTCCGCAAGCGGTTCGGGGTCGCGATCCCGATGCACCGGCTGGCCGAGGTGGAGACGGTACGGGCGATGGCGAGCTTCGTCGACGCGGCGCGGGACGGGTGAGCCGATGGCGTACTCGATCATCAATCGCCTGGTCACGACGCCGCCGGAGCCTGGTCACCGGATCAGCGTGGTACGCCTCGGCGGCACCGAAACCCTGGAGTTGACCGAGCTGTACCGGCGCGCCGGGCAGGTGGCGGGCTGGCTGGCGGCGCAGGGCGTGAAGCCGGGGGACAGGATCGGCATCCTCGCGGCGAACTGCCTGGAGTGGGTGCTGCTCGACCTCGCCGCGTTGCGGCTGAAGGTGGTCACCGCCGGCTTCGAGCCGGGCCGGTTCGCCGCCGGTGACGAGCTGATCTCCCGGTACGGCTTCGCCCGGTTCTTCACCGACCAGCGGTGGGACGCCCCGGGCGTGGTGCCGATCGACGAGCTGTGGCAGCGGGTCGGCGACGCGGCGTCACCACCGCCGCCGGTGAGCTACGCCCCGGAGGACGTCACCACGCTGAAGTTCACCTCCGGCAGCACCGGGGAGCCGAAGGGGCTGGCGGCGACCGTCGGCAGCATCGACAGCTCGTTGCGCGCGGTGCAGCGGCTGTTCGCGCACGGCGACGGCGACGGCGTGTTCGTGTTCCTGCCGCTGTCGCTGCTGCAGCAGCGCTACTGGGTCTACTCCGCGCTGTGCTTCGGCCACGACATCACGATCAGTACGTACCAGGCGGCGTTCGCGGCGCTGGGCCGGACC
Organism: Micromonosporaceae bacterium; assembly: GCA_050701655.1. Taxonomy (GTDB): domain Bacteria; phylum Actinomycetota; class Actinomycetes; order Mycobacteriales; family Micromonosporaceae; genus WHSM01. Next base: position 3,842 of record JBOGDG010000110.1, on the reverse strand, counting down.
CGGCCGACGGTGGTGATGGGCGTACCCGCGTTCTTCGAGACCGCGAAGAAGCACATCGAGGCCCAGGCGGCCCGCGGCGGGCCTGGTGATGACGGGGCGCTGCGGCGGGAGGCGCGGAAGCTGTTCGGCGACCGGATCCGCTACCTGTGGACCGGCTCGGCGCCCGCCAGCCCGGCGATGCTGCGGTTCTTCGACGACCTCGGCCTGCCAATCTACGAGGGGTACGGCCTCAACGAGACCTGCATCGTCACCAAGAACCACCCTGGCGCCCACCGGCTCGGCAGCGTGGGCCAGGTGCTCCCCGAGAAGCAGGTGCTGATCGACGAGGACGGCGCGATCAGCGTGCGCTGCGACTACCCGGTCAACACCCGGTACGAGTACGCCGCGCCGAGCGAGTCCGAGCGGATGTTCGGCCCGGGCGGCGTGGTGCGTACCGGCGACCTGGGCCACCTCGACGAGGACGGCTACCTGTACGTACGGGGCCGCGCCGACGACGTGATCGTGCTGGGCAACGGCAAGACGGTCATGGTCCGGCCGATCGAGGAGTCGATACGGCAGAGCCACGCGATCGACGAATGCGTGCTGGTCAGCCCGGACCATGCCCAGCTGGTCGCGGTGGTCTCGCCGGTCAGCCTCCCGGCCGACGCCGAGGCGATCGCGAAGCAGCTGGCGTACACCAATGGGGTTTTCGGGGCGGCCGGGCACATCAGCCGGGTGGTGGTCGCCGGCGAACCCTTCAGCGTCGAGAACGGGCTGCTCACCTCGCAGTTCAAGCCGAAGCGCACCCGGATCGCGCAGGCGTACCGGTCGCAGATCGAGGGGAAGTGAGAGATGCACGACCAGATTGAACGGGCAGCCCGGCAGCACCTGGTACGGGTGCTGGACAGCGGGGCGGCGCCTGAGAGCCTCGACCCGGACGTCGACCTCGCCGACGGGTACGGGCTGACGTCGCTGAACAAGGTGCTGTACCTGACCTCGCTGTGCGAGGACGTCGGGATCGCGCTGTCGCACTTCACCGAGCAGGACGTGGCCCGGATGCGGACGCTGCGCGAGGTGACCGGCGCGCTGAGCCGGCACGCGGGATCGGGGGCGGCGCGATGAGTTGGGCCGAGGACGCCGCCGCGACGCTGGAGAACGAGCACGTACTGCTGCGGCCGATCGCCGCCGGGGACCGCGAGTCGCTGCGCGCGATCGCGCTGGACCCGCACATCTGGCGGTACTTCGTGGTCGCGGTCAGCGACGACACAGAGTACGACGCGTACTTCGACGCCACCCTCGCCGACCACGAGGCGGGGCGGCGGGCGGTCTACCACATCACCGACAAGCGCACCGGCCGCGCCGCCGGCAGCATGAGCTTCGGCAACCTCTCCGAGCCTGACCGGCGGCTGGAGATCGGCTGGTCCTGGCTCGGCCGGGACTTCCGGGGCCAGGGCGTCAACCGCTGGGCGAAGCTGCTGCTGATGGAGCACGCGTTCGAGCGGCTGGATGCGGAGCGGGTCGAGTTCAAGACCGACCAGCTCAACGAGCAGGCGCGGCGGGGGCTGCGCAACATCGGCGCCACCGAGGAGGGGTTCCTCCGCAGCTACAACCCGATGCCGGGGGGACGTCGCAGGGACGCGGTGTTCTACAGCGTGCTTCGCGCGGAGTGGCCCGAGGTGAAGCGGCAGCTGCTGCATGCCCCCAAGGTCCGCGTCGGGGAAGGCGCGGTGTGAACCCGGGCGGCGTCGCGTACGTACGGGCGGCCGGTGCCCACGCCGAGATCGGGCGCCAGCACGGGTCCGTACGCGCCGCGGCGCTGCGGGAGTTCGTCGCCGACGGGCTGTGCCGGCTGCACCGCGTGATGCCGGAGCCGGTCTCGCTGGACGCGTTGCGACCGACCATCGACGCCTACCGCAGCGCGGTCGGCACCTACCTGCCGGGGCTTGCGGAGGAGGTCGGCGGCCTGGCCGACGGCGCCGGGATCAGCCTGGACGAGGCGTGGCTACTGCAGCTGCGCCGGGAGATCATGGGCTACCACAAGGTACGCGCGGTCGCCGAGTGCACCACGTACGCCAGGCTCGCCGGGGAGCCGGTGCTGGCGCAGACCATCGATCTCAACGGCAACCTCGACGACCAGCTCTGCATACTCGACGTCGCCCCGACCGGTGCCAGGGGCCGGGCGCTGGTGCTCAGCTTCGCGGGGCTCGCCGGCTACCTCGGGCTCAACGGCGACGGCCTGGCGGTCGGGCTGAACCTGGTGCTCGGCGGCGAGTGGGGGCCGGGGGTGCCGCCGTACCTGGCGATCCGCCACCTGCTCGACACAGCATCCACTGTGGACGAAGCGATCGCGGTGCTGCGGGCGCTGCCGCTGGCGAGCTCCCGCAGCTTCACGCTGTGCGACCCGGAGAAGGCGGCGTGGGTCGAGGTGCTCGACGGGCGGCTGTACGTCGTGGAGGGGGAGCAGACCGTGCACACCAACCACTTCCTGCATCCGGAGTTCGCCCCGCACGACGAGATCAACGTCTTCGCGCGCAACTCCTCGGTACGCCGGCTCGACGCCTGCCGGGAGCGGCTCGCGTTGCTGCCCGAGGCGGCCGGGCCGGAGGAGCACTTCGCCCTGCTGTCGGCGGAGCCGATCCGGGTACCGGACGAGGGTGACATCCGCCGGGAACGTACCGTCGCGGCGGTGGTGATGCTGCTGCGCCGCGGCGAGCTGCACCTGCGGCCGGGGGATCCGGCGCTGCACGCGACCGAGTTGTTCACCCTCTCGCCGGTGGGGGCGTCATGGTGATCGCCGGACACCAGCCGAACCTGTCCTCCGACGGATTCCCGTCCGGCGACGGCTTCACCGACGGCTTCTCCAGTGCTGACGGCTTCGCTGCTGCCGGTGGCTTCGCTGCTGGCGGGGAGCTGGAGCGCGACCTGGTGCAGGCGCGCGCCCTGCTGGAGGCGGCGATGTTCAAGCAGCGCCGCCGGTCGGCGGTGGGCGCCATGGTGGAGCTGCCCGGCGACGAGGCGGCGAGCCGCGCCACGGTCACCCGGCTGCTCGGTACGGCGCGCGCGGAGCTGACCTGGATCGCGCCGCTCGGACGGCCGCAGACCGTGCTGACCAGCCTGGGCCGGCTCACCGCCAAGGGGGTGGCGGTGCGGCTGCTGTGCCGTGCGGAGGCGCTGCGGGGTGCGGACGGGTCGGGGTTCGCCGAGGCGGTCCACACGTACGGGGTCGAGCTGCGGTTGGGTGACGCGCCGCTGCACGAGTTGGTGGTGGTCGACCAGCGCACCGCGCTGGTGCGTTGGGACGTCGGCGGGGAGGCCGAACAGGCAGTGGCGGCCCAGGGCCACGCGATGCTGCGTACGCTGCATACGCTGTTCAACTGGGTGTGGGACGCGGCGCTCCCGGCGGCCGACTACCGCCGGCTCGGGGTACGTGCCCGGGAAAATCTCACGCAGCAGGTGCTGCGCCTGCTCGACGCCGGATACAAGGACGACGCCGCCGCCCGGCAGCTCGGCATGTCGGTACGCACCTACCGCCGGCACGTCGCCGAGATCATGCGCTCGCTCGGCGCCACCTCGCGGTTCCAGGCCGGCGCCCGGGCCGCCGAGCTCGGCCTACGCCCACCCCGCGTCTCCTGATAGGCGGCGGAGAACACCATGACCAGAGGACGGCAGCGGCCGTCGGCGGTCACGCGCCACGTCGTTGTCAGCCGTCGGCGGAGCCGTCTGCCTCCCAGTGCAGCAGGTCTCCGGGCTGGCACTCGAGCGCCTCGCAGAGCGCGGCGAGGGTCGCGAAGCGCACCGCCTTGGCGCGGCCGTTCTTGAGCACCGCCAGGTTGGCGGGGGTGATCCCGACGCGGTCGGCGAGT
>JBOGDG010000109.1:0-8394 GCA_050701655.1 Micromonosporaceae bacterium | reverse complement strand
AGCCAAGGTCGTCAAGGGTGGCCGTCGGTTCAGCTTCACCGCGCTGGTCGTGGTGGGCGACGGCAACGGCATGGTCGGCGTCGGCTACGGCAAGGCCAAGGAGGTGCCCGCGGCGATCGCCAAGGGCGTCGAGGAGGCCAAGAAGCACTTCTTCAAGGTGCCGCGCATCGCCGCCACCATCACCCACCCGGTGATCGGTGAGGACGCGGCCGGTGTCGTGCTGCTCAAGCCGGCCAGCCCCGGTACCGGTGTCATCGCCGGTGGTCCGGTGCGCGCCGTGCTGGAGTGCGCCGGTATCCACGACGTGCTGTCCAAGAGCCTCGGTTCGTCGAACCCGATCAACATCGTGCACGCCACCGTGGCGGCGCTGAAGTCGCTCGAGACCCCGGAGCAGGTCGCGATCCGTCGCGGGCTCCCGGTCGAGGACGTCGCGCCGGCCGCGATGCTGCGGGCACGCGCAGAGGCGGGGGCGTGACGATGGTACGGCTCAAGGTGACTCAGGTTCGGTCGGTGATCGGCACCAAGCAGAACCAGCGGGACACGCTGCGTACGCTCGGGCTGAAGCGGATCAACGACGTGGTCGTGAAGGAAGACCGTCCCGAGATCCGGGGCATGGTCGCGACCGTGAACCACCTCGTGAAGATCGAGGAGGTGGAGTAAGCGATGGCTATCAAGATCCATCACCTTCGCCCCGCTCCCGGCGCGAACCAGGACAAGGTCCGGGTCGGCCGAGGCGAGGGCGGTACCCGTGGCAAGACCGCCGGGCGTGGCACCAAGGGCACCAAGGCCCGCAAGAACGTGCCCGCCTCGTTCGAGGGCGGCCAGATGCCGATCCACATGCGGCTGCCGAAGCTGAAGGGCTTCCGCAACCGGTTCAAGGTGGCTTACCAGGTCGTCAACCTGGAGCGGCTCGCTGAGCTGTTCCCGGACGGTGGCGAGGTCGGGCCGCTGGAGCTGGCGAAGGCCGGCGCGGTGCGCAAGGGCCAGTCGGTGAAGGTGCTCGGCCAGGGTGACCTGGGCGGCGTCGCGTTGCGGGTCTCCGCTCACGCGTTCAGCGCCTCCGCTAAGGAGAAGCTGGCCGCCGCCGGTGGTTCCGCGACGGTGATCGGCGGGGCGTCCGACGCGCCGGCCGACTCAACAGATAGCTGACAGACCAAATACGCGGCCGCCGCGGCTCGGTGGAGTGATCCACCGGGTCGCGTCGGAGGCGTCATAGGACCGAAGCGGCAGGCTGTCGCAGAAGTCCGTACACACACGTACGCTGGCAACTTCACCACACGCGGCTGTTAGAGTCGCACCCGCCCCTTAACCGCCAGGCCGGTCCCTTCAGTTGGACCGACATTGTTCGCCACGCGCAGGAGGATCAGTTGCTCCAGGCCTTCATCAGTGCGTTCAAGACGCCTGACCTGCGCAAGAAGTTGCTGTTCACGCTCTTCATCATCGCCATTTACCGGTTCGGTGCCACGCTGCCCAGCCCTGGCGTCTCGTACTCCAACGTGCAGAGCTGTCTGACCGAGATGGGCCAGGCGAAGGACGGCACGGCGGACGTGTTCACGCTGCTGAACCTGTTCTCCGGCGGTGCGCTGCTGCAGCTGTCGGTGTTCGCGCTCGGCATCATGCCGTACATCACCGCGAGCATCATCCTGCAGCTGCTCGTCGTGGTGATTCCACGGCTGGAGCAGCTGAAGAAGGAAGGCCAGTCCGGCCAGGCGAAGATAACGCAGTACACCCGGTATCTGACACTGGGTCTGGCGATCCTGCAGTCCTCCGGTTTCATCGCGCTGGCCCGCTCCGGTCAGCTGTTCAACGGCATGTGCCAGGACTTCCCGATCGTGCCGGAGAACGACCTGCTCCCGATGTGGGTCACCATCGGCTGCCTGGTGGTCACGATGACCGCGGGCACCGGCGTGATCATGTGGCTGGGTGAGCTGATCACCGACCGCGGCATCGGCAACGGCATGTCCGTACTGATCTTCAGCTCGATCGCCGCGCGGCTCCCGTCGGAAGGTCTGTCGATCTTCGAGCGGAGCAAGGTCACCTTCGCGGTCACGATCGCGATCGGTGTCGTGGTGATCTGTCTGGTGATCTTCATCGAGCAGGCCCAGCGGCGGGTCCCGGTGCAGTACGCGAAGCGGATGGTCGGCCGCAAGATGTACGGCGGTACGTCGACGTACATCCCGCTGAAGGTCAACCAGGCCGGTGTTATCCCGGTCATCTTCGCGTCCTCGCTGCTCTACCTGCCGGCGCTGGCGACGCAGCTGGCGGGCCAGGACGCCAGGAACGTCGTGATCGACTGGATCAACAACTACCTGGTGCAGCCCGACAGCTGGTTCTACATCGGCACCTACTTCCTGCTGATCATCTTCTTCACGTACTTCTACGTGGCGATCACGTTCAACCCGAACGACGTCGCCGACAACATGAAGAAGTACGGCGGCTTCGTACCGGGTATCCGTCCGGGCAAGCCGACCGCGGAGTACCTGGAGTTCATCCTCAGCCGGGTGACGCTGCCGGGCTCGCTCTACCTGGGCATCATCGCTGTCCTGCCCAACCTGTTCATCGGCCTCTCCGGGGGCAGCCAGGTGCTGCAGAACTTCCCGTTCGGCGGTACCGCGGTGCTGATCATCGTGGGCGTCGGCCTGGAGACCGTGAAGCAGATCGAAAGCCAGTTGATGCAGCGCAACTATGAAGGGTTCCTGCGCTGATCCGGCGCGGTGGGGTGGTCGGATGAGGCTGGTGCTGGTAGGTCCCCCGGGAGCGGGTAAAGGTACTCAGGCGGAGTTCATCGCGGCCCACCTGGCCGTACCGAAGATCTCGACGGGGGACATCTTCCGGGCCAACGTCGCCGCCGGTACGCCGCTCGGCCAGGAGGCCAAGCGCTACATGGACGCCGGTCAGCTGGTGCCCGACGAGGTCACGATCGACATGGTGCGCGAGCGGCTCGCCGAGGCGGACTCCTCGGACGGGTTCCTGCTTGACGGGTTTCCGCGTACGGTCCCGCAGGCCACCGCGCTGGACAAGCTGCTCGCCGACCTCGGCACCGGCCTGGACGTGGTGCTGGAGCTGGTGGTCGACGACGACGAGGTGATCCGGCGGCTGTCGGGCCGGCGTACCTGCCGGGGCTGCGGCAAGGTGTGGCACGTCGAGTTCGACCCGTCCACCATCGCCGACGTGTGCGACCGGTGCTCCGGCGAGCTGTTCCAGCGCGACGACGACAAGCCCGACACGATCGCCGAGCGACTGCGGGTGTACGCCCGCGACACCGCGCCGCTGATCCAGTACTACGGGGCCCAGGGCAAGCTGGTCGGGATCGACGCCACCGGGCCGGTCGAGGACATCACGCTCCGTGCGATCGACGCTCTACGGTCCTACAACGGATGAACGCGTTCGGCCGCAACCGGATCCAGGTGAAGACCGGCGAGCAGCTCGGGCTGATGCGCGAGGCCGGGCTGGTGGTGGCGCGTACCCTCCAGCTGCTGCGGGACGCGACCAAGCCCGGCATCTCCACCGGCGAGCTGGACGCGCTCGCGGAGGAGGCGATCCGCTGCGAGGGCGCGATGCCGAGTTTCAAGGGCTACCACGGCTACCCGGCGACGATCTGCGCGTCGGTGAACGACCGGGTGGTGCACGCGATCCCGTCGCGCGACGAGGTGCTCGCCGACGGCGATGTGATCTCGATCGACTGCGGCGCCATCCTCGATAGCTGGCACGGCGACTCGGCGATCACTGTACCGGTGGGTGAGGTTTCGCCGAAGCTGCTGGAGATGATCGCGGTCGCCGAAGACTCGATGTGGGCCGGGATCGCGGCGGCGCGGCCGGGTGGCCGGCTCACCGACATCTCGCACGCCATCGAGACCTCGGTACGGCGCGCCGGCCCGTACGGCATCGTCGAGGGGTACGGCGGCCACGGCATCGGCACCGAGATGCATCAGGAGCCGCACATCCACAACCACGGTCGCCCGGGCAAGGGACCCCGGATGACCGCCGGGATGGCGTTCGCGATCGAGCCGATGATCACCTGGGGTTCACCCGAGGTGGTCGAGCTCGACGACGGCTGGACCGTGGTGACCCTGGACGAGTCGGTCTCCGTACACGTCGAGCACTCGATGGCGATCTGCGACGACGGCGTGTGGGTGCTGACCGCCTTCGACGGCGGCCGCAGCCGGCTGGGCGATGCGGTAACCGCGCGCCAGCCCTGATCCACCTTTCGATGGACCTGTCATCCACGCGCAGTTCGATGGCGCCCCGCGCGGCTTCGTGTCACATTTGATTGAGCCTCAGTGACGGGAGTACGGCGATGGAGAAGTCCGACCTGCGTGCCGGCGATGCCGACCGCCAGAAGGTGGCCGACCGACTGAAGCAGGCCGTCGACGAGGGCCGGCTCGGTCTCGACGAGTACGACGAGCGGCTCGGCGCCGCGTACGCCGCGAAGACGTACGGCGAGCTGGAGGCGTTGACCACCGATCTTCCAGGTCCGGCACCCGCGTCCCGGTCGCAGCTGGCCAGGTCGGACGCGACGGCGCCGGCGGCCCGCCCGACGGTTCGCCGGTACGGTTGGTCGCCGTGGCGGCCGTGGGCGAGCGCCGCGCTGATCACCACCGGGATCTGGTTCGCGGTGGGTGTCACCTCGGGGTTCGGCTACTTCTGGCCGATCTGGGTGATAGCGCCGTGGGGCCTGATGCTGGCCGCCGGCACGCTCGGCATGGGCCGCGCCTGCCGCCGCAGCTACCGCCACTAACCCCGACCTGCAGCTGGCACACGCGAGTGCCCCTTGGATCGTGACGTTCGACGACCACGAGCTGGACAACAACTGGGCCGACGAGATCCCGCAGGATCCGGACAAGCAGACGGCCGACGCGTTCCGGGCGCGGCGGAAGGCGGCGTTCCAGGCGTACTACGAGCACATGCCGCTGCGGCGGGAGTCGCTGCCGCACGGGCTCGACATGCGGCTCTACCGCCGGGTCCGGTACGGCCGGCTCGCCTCGGTGCACGTGCTGGACACCCGGCAGTACCGCTCCGACCAGCCGCGTGATCTCGCCGGCGCGAACGATCCGGCGCGCAGCATGACCGGGTGGGAGCAGGAGCAGCGGCTGGTCAACGGGATGGCCGGCTCGGGCAGCCGATGGAACCTGCTCGCCAACCAGACCATGGTCGCCAGCAACGACCGCCGAGCCGGCCCCGGCCAGGTGTACGACTTCGACAACTGGGACGGCTACCGGGTGCAGCGGCGCCGGTTGATGGAGTTCTTCGGCTCCGGGCGTACCAGTAATCCGGTGGTGTTGACCGGGGACCGGCACAAGACCTGGGTGTGCGACCTGAAGCCCGACTTCGAGGACGAGAACTCCCCGGTGGTGGGCGCGGAGATCACCGGTACGTCGATCAGCTCCGCCGGAGACGAGGACCAGGCGCGGTCCCACGAGATCTACGGCCCGATCATGGCGGAGAGCCCGCACTGGAAGTACATCGACGCCCGGCGCGGGTACCTGCTGTGCGATGTGACCGCCGACCGGATGCTGACCAGCCTGCGTACGGTGAGCACCCGTACGCTCGCGGGAAGCCACGATCTCGACGGCGGCCCGGTTCGTCGTGGAGAACGGACGACCGGGCATCCAGGTGGTATAGGGGCGGGTTTGGCGTTCGGTGACGGACCCGCGTACACTGGCACGTCGGCGCACCGCGCCCGTTCCACTCTGCCTGTTCGGCGCTTCAACGGGTGGTGGAAGCGGCTGGGACGCGTGAGCCGATAGTAGATCCGAGACGATTCACGGTTAGCGGAGGACATGGCGAAAAAAGAGGGCGCCATTGAGATCGAAGGGCGTGTGATCGAGCCCCTGCCGAACGCGATGTTCCGGGTGGAGCTCACCAACAAGCACGTCGTTCTGGCCCACATCAGCGGGAAGATGCGGCAGCACTACATCCGTATCCTCCCGGAAGACCGGGTCGTCGTGGAGCTTTCGCCCTACGACCTGTCCCGGGGTCGCATCGTCTACCGCTACAAGTGACGCGTCCCGGAGAAGTCCGTATCCGTCTTCTTCGTACGAGCCCAGCGGCTTGGTGAGCAGGTTGCTCTGCCCACTGTGCGCTGTGCCTGTGGCGAGGCGCTGTGCATCATGCGAGAGGGAGTAAGGCAGCAGCCGTGAAGGTCAAGCCGAGCGTCAAAAAGATCTGCAACAAGTGCCGCGTGATCCGGCGTAACCGCCGGGTCATGGTGATCTGCGAGGACCCGCGCCACAAGCAGCGCCAGGGCTGAGCGGTCACACCGGCCACCACAACTCGAAAGGCTCATCCCAACTGGGCAACCAGTCACCCCCGGTCGGAGGCCGGGGCTCCGTTGCGGGCAGCGGAGAGGGGATGGGTGCAGACCTCCGAACAGCAATTGAGGGGTACGCCCACACATGGCACGTCTAGTCGGCGTCGACCTTCCCCGCGACAAGCGGATGGAGATCGCGCTCACCTACATCTTCGGGATCGGCCGTACCCGCGCGCTGGAGAGCTGCGGGCAGGTCGGCATCGACCCCAACAAGCGCGCCAAGGACCTCACCGACGAGGAGCTGGTCAAGCTCCGCGACTGGATCCAGGCCACGTACAAGGTCGAAGGTGACCTTCGCCGCGAGGTCACCGCGGACATTCGACGCAAGATCGAGATCGGCTGCTACCAGGGCATCCGGCACCGCCGCGGCCTGCCGGTACGCGGTCAGCGGACCCGTACCAACGCCCGGGGCCGCAAGGGCCCGCGCCGCACGGTGGCCGGCAAGAAGAAGGCCGGCAAGAAGTAACCCCAGACAGCAGCCGCGTACAGCTTTAACAAGGAGCGCATACAGCTATGCCGCCGAAGGCACGCACCGGAGTAAAGAAAGTCCGGCGCAAAGAGAAGAAGAACATCGCCCACGGGCACGCGCACATCAAGAGCACGTTCAACAACACGATCGTGTCGATCTCCGACCCGACCGGCAACGTGATCGCGTGGGCGTCGTCCGGCCAGGTGGGCTTCAAGGGCTCCCGCAAGTCGACCCCGTTCGCCGCGCAGCTGGCCGCCGAGGCCGCCGCGCGCCGTGCCATGGAGCACGGGATGCGGAAGGTGGACGTGTTCGTGAAGGGTCCGGGCTCCGGTCGGGAGACGGCGATCCGTTCGCTGCAGGCCGCCGGTCTGGAAGTCGGTTCGATCTCCGACGTGACGCCGCAGCCGCACAACGGGTGCCGTCCGCCGAAGCGGCGTCGGGTCTGAGGGGGAAGTAGAGAATGGCTCGTTACACAGGTGCCGACTGCCGCCTCTGCCGTCGGGAAAAGATGAAGCTCTTCCTGAAGGGCGCCAAGTGCGAGGGCCCGAAGTGCCCGATCGAGCAGCGCCCGTACCCGCCCGGTCAGCACGGCCGTGGACGGCTCAAGGAGACCGAGTACCTGCTGCAGCTGCGTGAGAAGCAGAAGGCCCGCCGGGTGTACGGCGTACTCGAAAAGCAGTTCCGCCGGTACTACGAGGAAGCCAACCGCAAGGGTGGCAAGACCGGTGAGACGCTGCTGCAGATCCTCGAGTCGCGGCTGGACAACGTGGTCTACCGGGCCGGCTTCGCCAAGTCCCGCGACATGGCGCGCCAGCTGGTCAAGCACGGCCACCTGCTGGTCAACGGCAAGAAGGTCGACATCCCGTCGTACCGGGTGGGCTCCCACGACATCGTCGAGGTGCGTGAGAAGTCGCGCGAGATGACCCCGTTCGTGGTGGCTCACGCCGAGGCCGGCAGCAAGACCGTGCCGGCGTGGCTGGAGGTCATCCCCGGCAAGATGAAGGTCCTGGTCCACTCGCTCCCGGCGCGGCAGGTCATCGACACGCCCGTACAGGAGCAGTTGATCGTCGAGCTCTACTCCAAGTAGGGCTTGCCAGAACCCGCCGGGGGCACCTCCCGCGTCCCCGGCGGGCTCCGGGTCCCACCGGACCCACACACCAGTTGCGGCGTCAAATAGCGGGCGCCCCGACACACTGGAGGAACAGTGCTCATCACCCAACGGCCCAGCCTGTCCGAAGAGCAGCTCAGCGACACCAGGTCGCGGTTCACCATCGAGCCGCTCGAGCCGGGCTTCGGTTACACCCTGGGCAACTCGCTGCGGCGTACGCTGCTCAGCTCGATCCCGGGCGCCGCGGTCACCAGCATCAAGATCGACGGCGTACTGCACGAGTTCACCACGATCCCCGGTGTCAAGGAGGACGTGGTCGAGCTGGTGCTCAACGTCAAGGGGCTGTGCGTCAGCTCCGAGCACGACGAGCCGGTCACCATGTACCTGCGCAAGCAGGGTCCGGGTGAGATCACGGCGGGCGACATCCAGCCGCCGGCGGGCGTCTCCGTACACAACCCTGAACTGCGCCTGGCCACCCTCAACGGCAAGGGCCGGGTGGACATGGAG
>JBOGDG010000108.1:0-8402 GCA_050701655.1 Micromonosporaceae bacterium | reverse complement strand
CACGTCGCTGCCCAGGTTGGAAGCGAGCGAGGCGAGCTTGTCGCGGCTGAGCCCGGTGCCCCACAGCGCGTCGCACGCCACCAGGGCGGCGGCCGCGTCGGCGCTGCCCCCAGCCAGCCCGCCCGCCACCGGGATGTGCTTGTTGAGGTGCAGGTGTACGGCGGGCCGCCGCCCGACGTGGTCGGCGAGCAGCTGCGCGGCGCGTACCGCCAGGTTGTCCTCGTCGACGGGCAGCTCGCCGGCGCCCTCCCCGATCAGGGTGAGCCACAGCTCGTCGGCGCGGGAGGCGGTCAGCTCGTCGTAGAGCGAGATCGCGTGGTAGACGGTGGTCAGCTCGTGGTAGCCGTCGTCGCGTACCGGGCCGACGCCGAGGTGCAGGTTGACCTTGGCGGGCACCCGGACCCGTACCGACCCGGACGCGGCCAGCACCGGCCGGTCCCGGTCGACCTCCAACGGCTCGCTCACTACTCCTGCCCCCTCGCGCTGACGCGCCTCCCCCTGATCACACCAGGTCGGCGCGCTCGATGTCGGATGCGACCGTGCGCTGCCCTGATCACACCAGGTCGGCGCGCTCGATGTCGGATGCGACCGTGCGCTGCCCCTGATCACACCAGGGTCGGCACGATCGGTGTCGGGATCGACCGCGCGGTGTTCCCTGATCACACCAGGGTTGGCGCTCGGTGTCGGGATCGACCGTGCACTGCCCCCGCAGAGCACCCTACGCAGCGGCCCCGGCGACCGCCCGGGGGGTGTCAGTTTCCGCGAGCCCACTGACCCGCCGACCCTCCACCGTCAGCCCGACGCGAGAGGCGACCTGCAGCTGCAGCGGCTAACACCCGCCGCGGGGTTTCTGCAGTTGCTGCGGCATCCGCCGGGACGCTGGCCTCCTGCCAGACGTTGGCCCAGGGGCGTTGGGCTATGTTGATCCGGTGATCCGGATTGTGGCTGCGGAGGACAGCTACCTGATTCGGGAGGGGTTGCGCCTGCTGTTGGCGGGCGAGGGTGATCTGGACCTGGTCGCCAGCGTCGAGACGCTTCCCGACCTGCTGGCCGCAGTCGGCGAACACTCGCCCGAGGTCGTCCTGACCGACATTCGGATGCCACCGGGCAACCGTGACGAGGGAATTCAGGCCGCGGAGCATCTGGCGACCTCGCACCCCGGGCTCGGCGTCGTGGTGTTGTCGCAGTACGTGGAGCCCGAGTTCGCTCTTCGCCTGTTCGATCAGGGTGCCGGCGGGCGTGCGTACCTGCTGAAGGAGCGGGTCGGCGACCTGCGGCAGGTTCGGCATGCGATCCAGACCGTTCACGGCGGGGGGACGGTGCTCGATGCGTTGGTCGTCGACGCGTTGGTGACCGCACGGGTCCGCCGGGCGAACTCGACGCTGTCCCGACTGACCGCCCGCGAGCTGGAGGTGCTCGGCCTGATGGCGACAGGCCTGTCGAACGCCGCGATCGCCACCCAGTTGACGCTGACGGAACGCACGGTGGAGAAGCACATCGCGGCGGTCCTGCAGAAGCTGGATCTGGACTCGACGGATGCCGAGGTGCACCGACGGGTGCGCGCGGTGCTGCTCTATCTGTCGGAAGCCGACGGCTGAGCCGGCACCTGGCCGCTGATCGTTGTGCCCTGGCCCGGTGTGGAGTCGACACTCAGCTGGCCGCCGAGTGCGCTCACCCGGTCGTTGATGTTGGCCAGTCCGGTTCCCTCGGTCGGCCTTCCCGGGTGGAAGCCGGCGCCGTCGTCGCTGACGCGGAACCCCACGGCGTGGTCGTCGCCCGCCAGGTCGATGGAGATGTGCGCGGCGTTGCCGTGCCGTACCGCGTTCTGTAGCGCCTCAAGGCAGCACAGGTAGACGACGCTTTCGACGGTACGTTCGTACCGTTCCATGCCGTCGGAGTTCACCGTGACCGGCAGCGGAAGGGTCCGGGCGTGGGAACGCAGCGCGGCGACGATGCCTGACTGCTCCAGGATCGGCGGGTGCAGTCCCCGAGCTAGTTCGCGCAGCGATCGGACGGCGGCCTCGACGTCGACGGCCAGCGTGTCGAGTTGTTCCCGGAGCGCGGCCTCGTTGCCGGCATCGGCGTACGTGCGTGCCAGCCCGATGCGTAGCCGCAGCGCGATCAACCGCGACTGCGCGCCGTCGTGGATGTCGCGTTCCAGCCCGCGCCGGGCCCGGTCGTGCGCTTCCACCAGGCGTTGCCGGGATCGCTGCAGCTCATCGAGTTGGGCGCGCAGCTGCGCGGTGAGACGCGCGTTGCGCAACACCACCCCGACGGCGTGACCCACATCGTCAAGCAGCTCTCCTGCGTCGCGGACCAGGTCGGCGGCTGCCCAGGCGTACAGCCGAAGTTCGCCGAGCCGCTCTTCGTGGTGGATCACGTCGGCCCGCAGCGCGGGCGTGGCCTGATCGGTGACGCCCGACGAGGCCGCCAGCTGGGGTGTGGGGTCGATCGCCAGCCAGACCTCCGCGCGCTCCGCTCCCGTACCGGCGACCAGCAGATCAGTGACCTCGCTCAGCACGCTCTCCGGCAGCCTGGTGCTCGCGGCGGCGGCCAGCCGGGACATCACCTGGGTACGGTCGGCAACCCGGCGGTAGAGCAGGCGGTCCACCAGGCGGCGCACCCGCCGTCGGGCGGGCTCGACCAGGAGCGCCACCACTCCGACCGCGACCAGTGGTAACACCGTGCCGCCGAGCCTACGGCCTACCACACTGCCGATTCCGACCACGATCACCGCGTACACCGCCGCGATTCCCACGGCCAGTGCCGCGGCCACCGCCGCCCGGCCCAGTACGGGCTCGAAGTCATGCAGCCGGTACCTCGCGACGGCCAGAGCGTACGTGGCCAGCAGCAGGTGGAAAGCGACCAGCACCGCCGGGATCCAGAGTGACTGTCGCGGGTACAGCGCCGTGGCGACGACCGCGAACCCGATCGCGGCGAATCCCACCGCCTGGAACTGCCGCTGCTGCGAGGCGTCGGCGCGCCGCCAGCGCAGCACCATCGCCGCGACACCAGCGGCAGCCGCGACCAGGATCGCCAGCCCGCCGACGACGAGGAGTAGGCCGACCACGGCAGGGGCGTCGTCGGGGGTCCAGTCGGCGGTCGGCCACCAGGTGATGGCGAACGCGGCCACCACGGCGGCGATCCCGAACCCGGTCACCACCGGCACCGGCCACCAGCGGCGGCTGGGGAGCCGCCCGTCAGGGAAGACCAGTAGCAGAGTCGTGGCTGCCAGCACCACGACGGGCAGCCACAGCGTGTTGACCAGCAGCAGCGCCACGGCAGCGTCCAGCGGGAGATCGGCGGGGAGCACCACGGCGTCGACGTTGGCCGCCAGGTCGACTCCCGTCGCGACCAGCCGGGCGTCCAGTACGGCAGTGGCGGTGATGTGCAGACTCTCCAGCACTCCGATCGCGAACAGGACCAGCCCAGCAGCGTGCTCCGGTCGCCGCCGCAACACCACCACGCCCAACCACAGCAGCAGCACCGCGGACGGCCCGTTGTGGAACATGAACAGCTCGTAGACCAACCACCACGGCCGTCCCCGCAGTGGCATCGACCCCATCGCGGCAACGACCGCCAGCGTGCCGACCACCCCACCGACGGCCAGCCCGTAGCGCCGCAGCACCGCTCGCACGTCCACCCCCGAAGTATCGCGGGCGATGACGCGAGAGGGAGCAGGGAAAACCGAACCATCCGGGTACGTGCAGGCACGCCTTCGTACCGGGAGTGTGCACGCTGTTGCGTCGCACGCTCGCCGGAGACGCTTGCCGCGAACCCCCACTACCCGGAGGAGCATCGATGAACCACAATCCAGATCCCACCCGCGCCTCGGCCCGTGTCTCGGGCGTCGCGGCCATACTCGCGCCCGTGCTGCTGCTGGCCAGCACGATCGCCTTCCTCGTCGATGGCCAGGGGATCAACCACGGCGTGCTGGGCGGCACCGTCGGTGTCTGGTCGGCCTTCGCGTTCGTGATCGGCTTCGTCGGCATCGTACGAAGTCTCGAAACGAGCGCACCCCGGCTCGCGGCCACCCTGCTCGTGTTGTCGGTCATCGGATTCATGACCGGGCTGTCGTACAGCATCTCCGCCATCGACCTCGACGTCACCGGAAAGGCGTTCATGGCAGCCGACGCAAGCGGCAACGACGCGATCGGCTTCCTGGCTTTCGACCCGTGGGGGCTCTGCCTACCGCTGGCGCTGGTCCTGACGGCGGTTCTCATCTGGCGGACCAGGGTCCACCCCCGATGGGTCGCCGTGCCGCTGCTGCTCGGCGGTCTGCTGTTCGTGCCGTCGCGGGAGATCGGCCTCGCCCCGCTGGCCATGGCCGCCGACGCGTGCCTGATCATCGGTCTCGTGCCGCTCGGCTGGGCGCTGCTCACCCGCAGGGCAGAACGTGACGCGGCAGCCGTTCCCGCGACCCCTCACGGTGCCGCGCTCCCCGCCCGTCCCTGAGCCCGATGCCCGCGCCCGGCCGCACCGGCATACGCGAAACCTGACAGGGTCGCCGACGGTACGTCGGCGACCCTGATCACCGCGGGACTGAGTCACCGCCGGGTCGAGTCACCTCAGGCTGAGTCGCCGCCGGCGGCGGCGATCGCGGCGAATTCGGACACGGTGAGCGCTTCGCCGCGGGCGCTCGGGTCCACCCCGGCGGCGCGCAGGATCCGCTCCGCCTCAGCCGGGCTGCCGGCCCAGCGGGACAGTGCGGCGCGGAGGGTTTTGCGGCGCTGCGCGAACGCGGCGTCGATCGCGGCGAAGGTGGCCTCCCGGTCGGCGCCGGACGGCGGTTCCCGGCGGGTGAAGGCAACCAGCTTGGAGTCCACGTTCGGCACCGGCCAGAACACGGTGCGGGGCACGGAGCCGGCGTTGCGGGCGGTGGCGTACCAGGCGAGTTTGACGCTGGGGATGCCGTACACCTTGGAGCCGGGTACGGCGACCAGCCGGTCGGCGACCTCGGCCTGCACCATCACCAGGCCGCGCGCCAACCCCGGCAGCTCGGCGAGCAGGTGCAGCACCACCGCGACCGCCACGTTGTACGGCAGGTTCGCCACCAGCGCGGTCGGCGCGGGAGACGGCAGGTCGGCGGCACGCAGCCGCAGCGCGTCGGCGCCGATCACGGTGAGCCGCTCGGCGAGGCCACCGGCGTGTTCGGCCACGGTCGCCGGAAGCTGGCCGGCGAGCACGGGGTCGATCTCGACCGCGTACACCGCGGAACAGGCCGGCAGCAGTGCCAGCGTGAGGGAGCCGAGACCGGGACCGACCTCCAGCGTCACGTCGTCCTGGTCTAGGGCGGCGGCCTTGACGATCCGCTGCACCGTGTTCGGGTCGACCACGAAGTTCTGCCCGAGCGTCTTGGTGGGACGGACGTCGAGCCGTGCCGCCAGCGCCCGGATCTCCGCCGGGCCTAACAGCACGCCGGCCCCACGACGCGCCTCACCAACAGGCTCACGAGAACAGGCGAGGGCCGCAGTGCGGCCACTGGTCCGCACCCGCGCGCTTGTACAGCAGGATCGCCCGGTATGTCTGCTCCCTCGGCGTGGCCTGGCTGGGCAGCCCGATGCCGCCCATCCGCTGCCACATGTCGACGTTGAACTGGTAGAGCCCGTGGTACGTGCCGCCGGAGGAGACCGAGCGCGGGTTGCCGCCGGACTCGCAGTCGGCCAGGGCGTCCCAGTTGAGCCCGGTGTCGTCCTTCGGGTACGGCTTGGTGCCCTTGCGGACCACCCGCGGCTTCGGCTCCACCAGCGTCTTGCTGGTGATCACCTTACGTTCGGAGTACTTGCCGTCGCGGTAGATGTACTCGACCTGCTGGTCCGCTTTACCGGTCTTACCGGGGTCGATGGTCAGCTCCTGGTCGACCATCCACTCGTCGTTCTTCTTGGTCTTGGTCGGCGGCTTCAGCTCGACGGTCTCCCGCTTCGGCTTCACCTTCACCCGGATCAGCCGTACCTCTTTGGCGCCGGCCAGGGTGGCGTGCAGCGCCGGCTTCACCTCGTCGCGGCCCTCCAGCGCGAGGCCGCGCTCGGCGAGCAGCTCCTTCGGCGTCGCGGCGAACGTGGTGAGCTCGGTCTGCTCACCGTCCGCCTTCAAGACCAATTTCTTGTGGGTACGCACGGTGAGCCGCATCCCGTCGCGCCCGATCGCGGTCTCGGGCGGCGCCGAGAGCTGGATCCTGCCGTCGCCCAGCCCGAGCGTGTCGACCAGCTCGCCGACCGTACGGGTGGTGACCCAGCGCCGCTTCGTCACCCCGTCGAGGGTGAGCGTCACCGGACGGCCGCGCCGTACCTCGACGGTGGTGTCGGGCTGGATCCGGCTGGTCGCGGCCGGCGTCACCGCGTCGTGCGCGGCGAGTGTGATCCCGGTGTGGTGCAGCAGCCCCTTCACGGTGGAGGCGTACGTACGCACCGTACGGCCGGCGCCGTCGTCGACCAGCCGTACCGCGGTGGTGCCGCCGAGGTAGCCGGCGATACCGCCGATCAGCAGCACGATCGCCAGGGTCTGGGGTAGCCAGCGCAGCCGGCCGCGGGGTTGCTGGGAACGGCGGCGGCTGAGCCGGGTGGTATGCGGCACGCTCACGACCGACAGAGGCTAGCGGGATCCGCATCCCCCGCCAAGTCCGGCTCGCCCGAAATGGGCGACCAGAACCCCGGAATGGGGTCACCAGGGGCCCGAAATGGGTCACCAGGGGCCGAACACCCGATCGCCGGTGGCCGAGATCACGCCGCACAGCTCGTCCAGCTCCTCGCCCCGCAGCTCCGCCAGGAACCGTACGGTCAGCGGAATCAGGTACGGCGCGTTCGGCCGCCCCCGGTACGGCATCGGGGTCAGGAACGGCGCGTCGGTCTCCACCAGGATCAGCTCGGCCGGCAGCAGTTTCGCCGCGTCCCGCAGCGGCTGCGCGTTCTTGAACGTGACGGTGCCGGCGAAGCTGCACACGTACCCCAGGTCGGCGCACCGCTCGGCGAACTCGGCGTCGCCGGAGAAGCAGTGCAGCACGACGTGTTCCGGGGCACCTTCCTCGTCCAGGATCTTGATGACGTCCTCATGTGCGTCCCGGTCGTGGATGACGAGCGCCTTGCCGTGCCGCTTGGCGATGTCGATGTGCGCCCGGAAGCTGCGGTGCTGCTTCTCTCGCCCGGTTTCGTCGGTGCGGAAGTAGTCCAGGCCGGTCTCGCCGATGCCGCGTACCCGGGGGTGCGCGGCCAGCTTGTCGATCTCCGCGAGCGCGGCATCCAGGTCGGGTTGGTGCGGCGCGTCGTTGGGGTGCAGCGCGACGGTGGCGAGCACCTCGGGATGCGCGTCGGCGAGGTCGGCCGCCCACCCCGAGGACGGTACGTCGATCCCCACCTGCACGACCCGGTCCACCCCGGCGGCGCGCGCCTTCGACAGAGCCTCGGCTACGCCGCCCGGCTGGTCCGTGCCTTCCTGCAGGTCGAAGTGGGTGTGGCTGTCGAGCACAGGCACCGGCAGCGGCTCCGGCGCCGGCGGCGCCTCGCCCTGGCGGTCAACGGTGAAGGTACGCATCGCCCCCAGCATCACACAGCCGGCAACCCGTTTTGTCGCAGCCCGCCGCCCGTACCTGACGGCGGTCTCAGCGCCGGGCGACGAGCAGGTGGAAGGCGCGCTCACCGCTCCCGACCCGCCGGTGGTCGGCCACCGTCAGACCGGCACGCTCCAGCTCGGCGACCAGCCCCGGCACGGGTCGGATCGTGAAGCCGTGCCGGGTGAACGGCAGCTCCGCCATACCGTCGGGGTCGCCGATCCCGATCACCACGCGACCCTCCCGCCGCAACACCCTGGCCAGTTCGGCGAAGAACGGGCTCAGCTCGGGTACGAAGTAGACGGTGTTCACGGTGACCGCCGCGTCGAGCGACTCGTCCGCCAGCGGCAGCGCGGCCAGCGTGCCTTCCCGTACGGTCAGCCGACCGCCCGCGATCTCTCGGCGGAAGCGCCGCGCCGCTCGGGTCACCATCGTGGTGGACTGGTCGATGGCGTACACCCGGCCGCCGGGGCCCACCCGGTCGAGCAGCAGCGGGACGCCGACACCGCCACCGAAGCCCAGGTCGGCGGCGTGCTCGCCGGGGCTCACCCGCGCGGCGTCCACCGCCGCGGTGACGGTGGCCCGGTTGCCGCGGTTCAGCATCGCCGCGACCGCCCGCCCCGGCACGCCGCTCGGGTTGCCGAGCTGGTGGGCAAGGGTCACCTGGAACCGTTCCCGCAGCCGCATACCGCGTACGTTACGGCGACGCCGAAGCGCGGGCGGGAGCGCCCAACGCCCGAGATCTTGGAAGGGCGTCGGGGGCCGTATCGTCGCCGGTGATGACGATGCTGCCGGCGCTGTACGGACCCGCCGACCACCCCGACGCGGTACGGGTGGGCAACACCGCGCTGTCGTGGGC
>JBOGDG010000107.1:0-8409 GCA_050701655.1 Micromonosporaceae bacterium | reverse complement strand
GATCCGCATTGTGCACCACGTTTCGCAATGAGAACAGCAATGTTGCCGCGGTGTACAGGGCTCAGGCGGGTTCGGTGGTTTGATCACGGTACCGGTAGAACGCTGCGGTCGATGGTGGTGGCGGAGTGTTACCGCGGATCAGGTCGGCGGCCTTCTCGGCGAGCATCATCACCGGGGCGTAGATGTTGCCGTTGGTGACGTAGCGCATCGCGGAGGCGTCCACGACGCGCAGCCCGTCGACCCCGTGCACCCGCATCGAGGTCGGGTCGACCACCGACATTTCGTCGATCCCCATCCGGGCGGTGCAGGACGGGTGGTACGCCGTTTCCGCGTCCCGGGCGACCCAGTCCAGGATCTCCTGCTCGCTCTGGACCGACGGGCCGGGGGAGAGTTCGCCGCCGTCGTACTCGGCGAACGCGGGCTGGCGCAGGATCTCCCGGGAGACCCGGATCGCCTCCACCCACTCCCGGCGATCCTGCTCGGTGGAGAGGTAGTTGAACTGGATCGCCGGATGCTGGGTCGGGTCGGTCGACCTGATCTTCACCGTGCCGCGGGCGTCGGAGTACATCGGTCCGATGTGGACCTGGTAACCGTGCTTCGCGCCGATCGGGGTGCCGTCGTACCGCACCGCGATGGGCAGGAAGTGGAACATCAGGTTCGGGTAGTCCACCTCGTCGTTGCCGCGGACGAACCCACCCGCCTCGAAGTGGTTCGTGGCCGCCGGTCCCTTGTGGGCCAGCAGCCACTGCAGCCCGATCCAGGGCCGGTTGCGCAGGTTCAGCGCCGGGTTGTACGAGATCGGCTGGGTGCACGCGTGCTGCACGTACACCTCGAGGTGGTCCTGCAGGTTCTCGCCCACGCCGGGCAGCGGCGAGACCACGTCGATGCCGAGCGCGGTCAGCTCGTCGGGGTTGCCGATCCCGGACAACTGCAGAAGCTGCGGGGTGTTGATCGCGCCGCCGGAGAGGATGACTTCCCCGCCGTACACCCGCTGGGTTCTTCCGAAGCGGCGATACGTGACGCCGACCGCGCGCGTGCCCTCGAACAGCACCTGCTGCGCCAGCGAGAAGCACCGCACCGTGAGGTTCGGGCGGGACAGCGCCGGGTGCAGGTACGCCCGCGCCGCCGACCAGCGCCGCCCGTTGCGGATGTTGCGGTCGAACCGGGCGAAGCCCTCCTGCTGGTAGCCGTTGACGTCGCTGGTCAGCGGGTACCCCGCCTGCTGCGCCGCCTCCAGGAACGCCCCGAACAGCGGGTTGGTCGCCGGGCCGCGCTCCAGCCACAGCGGGCCGTCGCCGCCCCGCCACTCGTCGGCCCCGGCGATGCAGGTCTCCATTTTCTTGAAGTACGGCAGACAGTGTGCGTAGCTCCAGGTCTCCATCCCGGGGTCGGCGGCCCAACGCTCCAGATCGAGCGGGTTGCCGCGCTGGAAGATCATCCCGTTGATCGAGCTGGAGCCGCCCAGCAGCTTGCCCCGGCCCTGGGTGACCCGGCGCCCGCCCATGAACGGCTCGGGCTCGGAGACGTACTTCCAGTCGTAGAACCGGTTGCCGATCACCATGGTGAGCGCGGCCGGCATGTGGATGAAAATGTCCCAGATCCAGTCCGGCCGTCCGGCTTCCAGCACCAGCACCTGGGTCTTCGGGTCTTCGGTCAGCCGGTTGGCGAGCGAGGAGCCGGCGGAGCCGCCGCCGACGATGATGTAGTCGTATCGGGCGCCGTCCACGTCGGCCTCCCTCGTGGTACGCATGTGACGAGCCCTAGCGACGCTACCCGGAGGTGCTGCGATGCCCAGCCTGTACATCGACGGCCACTGGGTCAGCGCGACCGGCGGCGGCCTCCGCGACGTGATCAACCCGCACGACCAGACCGTGATCGAGAAGGTGGACGAGGCCTCCGCGGCCGACGCGGACGCTGCCGTGGCCGCGGCGAAGGCCGGGTTCGAGGGCGGTCCCTGGCCAGGCTGGACCGCCGCGCAGCGGGGTGAGCTGCTGCGCCGCGTCGCCGAGCTGTTGCAGCGCGACCGGGACGAGATCGCCCGGATCGAGACCCTGGACACCGGCAAGACCCTGGTCGAGAGCGGCATCGACGTCGACGACGTGACCGCGGTGTTCCGCTACTACGCCGGCCTTGCGACCTCGGAGGCGGGACGACTGGTGGACGCCGGCAACCCGGCGGTCAACAGCAGGATCGTGTACGAGCCGGTTGGCGTCTGCGCCCTGATCGCGCCGTGGAACTACCCGCTGCTGCAGGTCTCCTGGAAGATCGCCCCGGCGCTCGCCGCTGGCAACACCACGGTGCTCAAGCCGAGCGAGGTCACCCCGCTGAGCACGATCAAGCTGGTGGCGCTGCTGGCGGAGGCGGGGGCGCCGGCCGGGGTGGTGAACCTGGTGCTGGGCGCCGGCGGCGACGTCGGGGCGGCGCTGGCAGCGCACCCCGATGTGGATCTTGTCTCGTTCACCGGCGGGCTCGCCACCGGCCAGGCGATCATGCGCGCCGCCGCCGACACGGTGAAGAAGGTGGCGCTCGAACTGGGCGGCAAGAACCCGAACATCGTGTTCGCCGACGCGGACTTCGACGCGGCGGTCGACTACGCGGTGACCGGGGTGTTCCTGCACGCCGGGCAGGTCTGCTCCGCCGGGACCCGGCTGATCGTGGAGGACGCGCTGCACGATGAGTTCGTCGCCGGGCTGGTGGAGCGGGCGCAGCGGATCCGGCTCGGCAGCGGCCTGGATCCGCGCTCGCAGAGCGGCCCGCTGGTCTCCGCCGAGCACCGCGCCAAGGTCGAGGCCTATGTGGCGCTCGGCGTTTCGGAGGGTGCGAAGCTTCTTGTCGGCGGCGCCCGGCCCTCCGACCCGGACCTGCGGGCCGGCTTCTTCTACCTGCCCACCGTCTTCGACGACTGCGACCGCAGCATGCGGATCGTGCAGGAGGAGACCTTCGGGCCGATCCTGACGATCGAGCGGTTCTCCACAGAGGAGGACGCCATCCGGCTCGGCAACGACACCGACTACGGGCTGGCGGGCGCGGTGTGGACCTCGGACCGGGCCTGCGCCGAGCGTGTGGCGCGTCGGCTGCGGCACGGCACGGTGTGGATCAACGACTTCGGGCCGTACCTGCCGCAGGCGGAGTGGGGTGGATTCAAGCGCTCCGGTGTCGGGCGGGAGCTGGGCACCTCGGGGCTCGCCGAGTACCGCGAGGCCAAGCACATCTACGAGAACACCGACCCGAAGCCGCAGCACTGGTTCGGGGACTGAGGCGGCGCCCGGCGGTCAGAGCCGCTGAGATCCGGGGGTACGCCCAGCTCGGCGGCTTTTCCATGTCTGGCAGGCGTCAACCGTGTCGACGAGCGTCGCTCGCGCTCGCCTCGCCTGAGGCGTACCGTCAGGGCAGGGTTTCCCATCCTGGGAGTAGCCATGAGCGTCTTCACGGTGCTTCTCAAGAACCAGCCCGGCGAGCTCGCCTACATCAGCGAACTCGTCGCTGATCGTGGGTCCAACATGATGCTGTGCGGGGTGACCGCCGGCAGTCAGGGGATCATCGCGCTCGTCGCCGACGATGAGGACGCGGCGCGGACGGCGCTCACCAACGCCGGTCTCGACTTCAACGAGCGGGACGCGATCACCGTACGGCTTCCCGACGAGCCCGGTCAGGCGGCGCTGTTCGCCCGCCGGCTCGCCGACGCGAGGGTCAACATCGAGATTCTGATGCCAACCCGGATCTGCGAAGGGCAGGCCGAGTTGGCCGTGTGCGTGAGTGACGACGCGGCCGCGCGCAACGCGCTCGGCGACCTCGTCGTCTCCTGACTTCTCTTTGGCCGACTCACCACGGCGAAGGGGGTACAAGATGGTCGGCACGAAGACCGGGTTCACCGCGGAAACCGCTCCCTGCGGCAGGACCGTCGCGGGGAAGCACTACCGGGACACCGACGAGGCGGGCCTGGTGATCATCGACGAGTTCTACGACTGCGGCTGTCGTACGATCCGGCACGAGTATCACGACGGCAGCATCCACACCCGTGTGATCCGGCACGACGGGCGGGTGGTGCCGTTGGACGAGGACCACGGCTCCTGACGTGGCCTCCGCTGGCCAGCCGAGCTACGACGTCGTCATCGTGGGCGGTGGCGGCGCCGGGCTGCGGGCCGCGATCGCCGTGGTGGAGGCAGACCCTTCGCTGAGCGTCGCGATCGTCTCCAAGGTGTACCCGATGCGCAGCCATACGGTCTCCGCGGAGGGGGGCGCCGCCGCGGTGATCAAGGAGGTGGACAGCCTGGAGGAGCACTTCCGGGACACCGTCTCCGGCGGCGACTGGCTGTGTGACCAGGACGCCGTCGACCTGTTCGTGGACGAGGCGCCGAAGGAGCTGCTACGGCTGGAGCACTGGGGCTGTCCGTGGAGCCGGGAGCCCGACGGCCACGTGGCGGTACGCCCGTTCGGCGGCATGAAGCAGCAGCGCACCTGGTTCGCCGCCGACAAGACCGGGTTCCACCTGCTGCACACGCTGTTCCAGACCACCCTGCGGCATGACGGGATCGATCGCTTCGACGAGTGGTACGTGACGAAGCTGCTGGTCGACGACGGCCGGATCGGCGGCGTGGTGGCGCTGGAGCTGGCGACCGGCCGGATCGAGACGATCACGGCGAAGGCGGTGATCCTCTGCACCGGCGGCTGCGGCCGGGTCTACCCGTTCACCACCAACGCCAACATCAAGACCGGGGACGGTATGGCGCTGGCGTACCGGGCCGGGGCGCCGCTGAAGGACATGGAGTTCGTGCAATACCACCCGACGGGGCTGCCGTTCACCGGGATCCTGATCACCGAGGCGGCCCGCGCCGAGGGCGGCTGGATGCTGAACCGGGACGGCTACCGCTACCTGCAGGACTACGACCTCGGCAAGCCCGAGCCGCACCCGGTATTCAAGAGCATGGAGCTGGGTCCCCGGGACCGGCTGTCGCAGGCGTTCGTCCACGAGGTGGAGAAGGGACGGACCGCCGACACCCCGTACGGGCCCGTGGTGCACCTGGACCTGCGCCACCTCGGCGAGCAGGTCATCGACACCAAGCTGCCGTTCGTACGCGAGCTGTGCCGCGACTACCAGAACATCGACCCGGTGCACGAGCTGATCCCGGTGCGCCCGGTGGTGCACTACATGATGGGCGGGGTCCACACCGACATCCACGGCGCCGCCGGCCTGGCAGGGCTGTACGCCGCCGGCGAGACCGCCTGCGTCAGCATCAACGGCGCCAACCGGCTGGGCTCGAACTCGCTGCCGGAGCTGCTGGTGTTCGGCGCCCGCGCCGGGCAGGCCGCGGCGACGTACGCCAAGTCGGCGCCGCCGGCCCACGTCGAGTCGCAGGGCACCGACGAGGTACGCCGCCTTGAGGCGCTGCGGGACCGGAGCGACGGGAACGACCGGATCTCCACGATCCGCACGGAGATGCAGGACGCGATGGAGAGCGGCGCCGGGATCTACCGTTCCCGGGACGGCCTGGTGAAGTCGGTGGACATGGTGCACGAGCTGCAGGACCGGTCCACCACGGTACGGATCTCCGATCACAGCCGTACGTTCAACACGGAGCTGATCGCCGCGCTCGAGCTGGAGTTCATGCTGGAGGTGGCGGGCAGCATCCTGCACAGCGCGCTGATGCGGGAGGAGTCGCGGGGTGCCCACCAGCGGCTGGACTTCCCGCGCCGGGACGATGACCGGTTCCTGGCCCACTCGCTGATCCATCGCGACCCGGACGGGGCCTGGCGGATGGAGTATCTGCCGGTGACCATCACCCGCTGGCCCCCCGGGGAACGGGTGTACGGGAGGTGACCATGCCGAACACCATCACGCTGCGGGTAGCGCGGTACCGGCCGGAGGCCGACGCCGAACCCACGTACCAGGAGTACCAGGTGCTGCTGCGGGAAGACTGGGCGGTGCTGGATGGCCTGAACCACATCAAGGACCAGATCGACGGCACGCTGTCGTACCGCTGGTCCTGCCGGATGGGCATCTGCGGCAGCTGTGGCATGACCGTGAACGGCGACCCCAGGCTGACCTGCGCCACGTTCCTCTCCGAGCTGGCCCCGGGGCCGGTCACGGTGGCGCCGCTGGCCAACTTCCCGGTGGTACGCGACCTGGTTGTCGAGATCAGCGACTTCATGCGCAAGCTGCCCCGGGTGTCGCCCTGGATCGTGGGGGACCCCCCGGAGGAGGGCGAGCACCTGCAGACGCCGACCCAGCTGGCCGAGTACCAGCAGTTCAGCATGTGCATCAACTGCATGCTCTGCTACGCCGCCTGCCCGGTGTACGGCATCGACCAGGATTTCCTCGGCCCGGCGGCGATCGCGCTCGCGCAGCGGTACAACCTGGACTCCCGCGACCACGGAGGCCACCAGCGGCTGGACGTGCTCGCGGCGGCCGACGGGGTGTGGAGCTGCACGTTCGTGGGCGAGTGCACCACCGCCTGCCCGAAGGGCGTGGACCCGGCAGGGGCGATCCAGCGCTACAAGCTGACCGCGGCGAAGGAGTCGGCCAAGGCACTTCTCATGCCCTGGGGGCGGCGATGACCGCTTATCAGCCTCCCGTCTCCATGTTCTGGTGGCTGCGTCGCCGCTCTTACTTCCTTTTCGTGGTACGTGAGTTGAGCAGCGTCTTCGTCGCCTGGTTCGTGGTGTACCTGCTGCTGCTGGGCAACGCGATCGCGTCGGGGGAGGCGGCGTACCGGCGGTTCGTCGAGTGGAGCGCGAGTCCGTGGCTGCTCGGGTTGAACCTGTTGGCGCTGCTGTTCGTGGTGTTCCACGCCGTCACCTGGTTCAACGTCGCGCCCCAGGCGATGGCGGTACGGCTGCGCGGCCGCCGGGTACCGCCGCTGCTGGTCGCCGGCGCCCACTACGGGGCATGGGTCGTGGTGTCGGCGCTGGTGGCCTGGGTGGTGCTGGCCTGATGGCCAGGCGGCCGGTGGAGCCGTACCTGTGGCTGCTGTTCAGCGGCGGCGGGATGGCGGCCGCGCTGCTGATCCCGGTGCTGCTGTTCCTGTTCGGGGTCGCGATCCCGCTGGGCTGGGTGGCGCCCGATCACGCACACCTGCTCGCCGTACTGCGGCATCCGATCACCCGTGTCGTGCTGCTCGGGCTCTGCGTGCTGGGGCTGTTCCACTGGGCCCACCGGTTCCGCTACACCCTGTACGACGGCCTGCGACTGCAGCGGCTGAGCGTGCTCATCAACCTGTTGTGCTACGGGGGTGCGTTGGTCGGATCCGGGATAGCGGGCTATCTGCTGCTTGTCCGCTGGTGATCCGCGGCACAGGCCCGATCCCCGGTTGCGCACCACCGCGCGCCGCCGTTCTGGCGGGTCAGCGTCTGGCGTATGGTCGGCGCGGAGTTGGATATAGTTGCAGCGCGTTCGGCTGAGCGGCACGTTGCGTAGGTCGGAAAGGGGGCCTGGTGACAGAGCCGCCACGGACGTCGTCTGAACCGGTGGGCCTCGCGGCCCCGGCTTCCGGTCGAGTTTTCACCGTCCCCAACCTGATCAGCTTCGTACGGCTGCTCGGGGTGCCGCTGTTTCTCTACCTGTTCCTGATCGCCGAGCACGATCTGGCCGCGCTGGTGGTGCTGATGATCGGCGGCACCTCGGACTGGGTGGACGGGTACGCCGCCCGCGCCCTGGGGCAGGTGAGCCGGCTCGGGGAGCTGCTGGACCCGATGGCCGACCGGCTCTACATCCTCGCGACGGTGGTCGCGTTCACGATCCGTGACCTGGTGCCGTGGGAGTTCACGGTGGCGCTCCTGGCCCGCGAGGTGCTGCCGCTGACCGCGATCGGGTGGCTGCGCTGGCACGGGTACGGTCCGCCGCCGGTGCACTACCTCGGCAAGACCGCTACGTTCGTACTGCTGGTCGCCTTCCCGTTCCTGCTGCTGTCCAAGCTGGGTGGTCTCGCCACCGAGATCGGCGTACCGGCGGGTTGGTCGCTTGCCCTGTGGGGCCTGGTGTTGTACTGGTGTGCGGGAGTGCTGTATCTGGTTCACGCCCGCCGCGTCATCGGGCGGTCCGGGCGCAACGACGGGGTGGTGGGTTGACACCGACACCGCAGGAAGGTGCCGGCCAGGCGAGGTCCGGCCGCCGGGTCGGCTCCAGCTTCGGTACGGATCTGCTCAGCGACCTGTTCACCGACCCACTCGATCCCGGGTACGCCGACGCCGCCGCGCGCCGCCGTGAGCAGGGCGAAGCGGCGTCGCCCCGTCGCCCGCTCGGTCGGGCCGGTACGGCCGCGGTGCTGGTCGCCTTCGGATTCCTGGTGGCGGTGGCGTACCAGGACGTCGCGGAAGGTGCTCCCGAGGCGGCGCGGGCCCGTGCCCGGCTGGTCGACGAGGTGGTCCGGGAGCGCGCCGAGAGCGAGTCGTTGGAGCGCCGGGCGGCGAAGC
>JBOGDG010000106.1:0-8432 GCA_050701655.1 Micromonosporaceae bacterium | reverse complement strand
TTCGACCTCGCCGACACCATCATCACCGTGCGTAGCCTGATCCGGAAAGCCTGGACCCTCTACCGATGGGACAACCGACCAGCACGCCGTCCCTGAAGATCACCTATTTGCGCGGGCTCTAAGGAAACGGCTGTCAGTGCTATACTGAGAACCGCGGCTTTTGTGTACCTCAACCAAGAGGTCATTGATGCACCTTTCTTGTTGTTGGCGAGTGTAGCTGCTTACGCTCCGGCATTTTCGCCGCAATACGCGGCCTTCGAGCGCAGGTTTGCTGATATCGCGATCCGGCTGGGTATCGACACCGTACACCCAAATTCCGGGGGACTCCGATACCGCGCGGGAACCCAGTAGCCATACCTGCCGAGGAGCCCCCAACCCATACTGTGTGAAGTCATAAGATTACTTGACCAGGGGATTGCAACTATTGCGAACCTGGGCCGACATTTCGTTCCAAGATTTTCATCGCCGTACCCGTGGAAGTATTTCCCACGGCGGGTCAGCGCTGGGGGAAGTCGATGACGCGGCCGGCGAGCCAGGCGAGCTGGCGGGCGATCTCGTCTGGCGGCGCCAGCGGCATCACCAGGTGGCTGATCACCAGCCGGACGATCGATTCGAGCACGAACCGGCGATGGTCGGGACTCAGGTCGAGGTCGGGCCAGTGGCTGTCGAGGTAGTCGAGCAGGAGCACCACGGCGGCGTTCAGGATCGGCTCGGAGCGGGTGGTGAAGAACGGCAGCAGCTCGTCGGCGCCGCCCCGGGTGGCGGTCAGCACCGCTTTCAGCACCGGGTTGTCCGCTGCGGCCGACAGCGTGAACGCGACGGCGGCCCGGATCGCCTCGGCGAGGTTGTCGGTGTGCTCGTCGAGCCGCTCGGAGATGCCAAGCAGGAACCGGTCGGCCTCGCGCAGCGCGACCGCCTCGCCGAGCCCCTCCTTGGTGCCGAACTCGTTGTATACGGTCTGCCGGCTGACCCCCACCTCGCGGGCGACATCGGCCATCCGTACCTGGGACCAGCCGCCGTGGATCAGCAGATCACGGGCGGCGTCGAGGAGCTGGTCGCGCAGCATCGTACGTACCGATGACTGGAACGTACCTCTCGTGGCCACGGCACCACTTTACACGTTCCGCTTGACGTATCCACGGTTTACACAAATACTCGATCTGTAAACTTGTACGACACACACCGGCAACATGTCCGAAGGGGGCGCGCCATGGTCCTACTGGAACGGGCACAGCACGTCTGGGCTGCATCGGTGTCCGGCCCGCCGGTCCCGCCGCGCGACGGCGACTCCTCGGTACGCGACGTCGGACGGGTCTGGCAGATCGCGCTCCCACTGCTCGCCGTGCTCGCGCTGGGCGGGTTCTGGCGGCTGTGGCAGCAGGCCTTCGCCTTCGACAACGGCCTCGACGCGACGATGCCCAACTTCGGGCTCTACTGGATGACGCTGTTCTACTTCAACATCGGGGTGCTGCCGCTGGTCGCCGGCGGGGCGTACGCCTGGCTGATCCTCAGCGGGTCGAAGGCCGCGCGGGTGCCGCTCACCCCGGTGCAGGAGGCGCGCCGGATCTGGCGGCTGTGGCTGATCATCGCCGCGTTCGCCGCGGCGGCGTACGCCGGCGGCAGCTACTTCGCCGAGCAGGACGCCGCTTGGCACCAGGTGACCTTGCGGGACACCGCGTTCACCCCGAGCCACATCGGGCTGTTCTACGGCGCCTTCCCGCTGATGATCTACTTCTCGTTCGCGGCGTACCTGTACGGGCGCACCCGGCTGCCGCACCTGTTCGGCGGCAAGGCATTGCCGGTGTCGTTCGCACTGGTGGTCGGCGGCTCGCTGCTGCTGATGTTCCAGGTCGCGTTCAACGAGTTCGGCCACACGTTCTGGCAGACCGAGGAGGTCTTCTCGGCGCCGCTGCACTGGCCGTTCGTGCTGTTCGCGTACCTGCTCTTCGCCACCTTCGCGATCTGGTTCTCCACGGCGATCCGGCTCGGCGAGCTGATCAGAAACGAGCTGCCGCCGCTGCGTACCACCGAAGAGCTGCGTACCACGGAGGAATCGTGAACGGCGACCTGCGACTGGCCCGGAGTGTCGAGATCCCGCGGCGCTGGGACTACCTGGTGATCATCAGCGCGCTGCTGCTGATCACCGGCGGGATCCACATGAACAGCATGCTGCTCGCCGGCGACTGGTCGTTCTGGGTGGACTGGAAGGACCGGCAGTGGTGGCCGCTGCTCACCCCGGCGGTCAACATCATCCTGCCGGCGGCACTGCAGTACATCCTCTGGGACAAGCTGCGGATGCCGATCGGCGCCACCATCGGCGCGGTCTGTCTGGTGGCGGCGCAGTGGATCTCGCGGTCGCTCAGCTTCGAGTGGTGGGCGCACCTGCCGCTGAACTACGTCTGGCCGGAGACGCTGGTGCTGACCGCGGTGCTGATGGATGTGGTGCTGCTGATCAGCCGCAGCTACGTGATCACCTCGCTGCTCGGCGGGGCGCTCTGGGGCGGGCTGTTCTGGCTCGCCAACTATCCGGCGCTGGCGCCGTTCCTGCAGCCCATCGTGTACGGCGGCCACGTACTCACCGTCGCCGACGTACTGAGCCTGCAGCTCGCCCGCTCCCAGGGGCCGGAGTACCTCCGCATGATCGAGGAAGGCCATCTGCGGGCGCTGATCGGTGACATCACCGCGCTGGTGTCGTTCTTCGCCGCGATGGTCTGTGCCGGCGTCTACTGGTTCGGGCTGGCGATCGGCAAGTTCCTCGGGGTGCTCCCGATCGGCAAGACGTTCCGGCTGCAGACGGACTGAGAGGCTGACCATGACTCGGATTCGTGTCGTCGCTCGTGTTGTCGCGGCCGGCTTCGTGCTCGGGCTGGTGGCGATCCTGGCCGGGCCGGCGCCCGTCGCCCACGCCCACGGTGAGCAGACCCAGGAGGCGTTCCTTCGCTCCTCCACCGTCCTGCTGTACGACGTGAAGTACTCCGCCACCGACGTCAACGTCGGGGACGAGCTCACTATCACCGGCAAGCTGCGGGTGATGAACGCCTGGCCCGACCACACCATCCCGGAGCCCGAGATCGGCTTCCTCTCGGTGATCGCCCCCGGGCCGGTGTTCGCGGTGAAGGACCGGCGCCTCTCCGACATGTTCACGCCGCAGTCCGTACGGATCCACAAAGGGCAGACGTTCCCATTCTCGGTGACGCTGGTGGCGCGCGAGGAGGGGCACTGGCACGTACACCCGTCGTTCGCGGTGGAGGGCACCGGCACGTTGGTCGGCCGGGGCGCCTGGATCGACGTCGGCCCCGGCGAGTTCCACAACACCGCCGCGCTGCCCGGCGGGGAAGAGATCGACCTGACCACGTACGGCACCGGCACCGTGGTGGTCTGGCACGTGATCGCATTCGTGATCGGGGTCGGGTGGCTGGTGTTCTGGCTGCGCCGGCCCGTACTGGTAAGGCTCGGTGTGGTCTCGGCAGGGGGTGCCGGGACGCTCACCGACGGGCGCGACGTCAAGGTGGGGCTGGGCTTCGTCGCGCTCATCGCGGCGGTGCTGGCCGGGGGCTATGTCTACTCGGTCAGCACCGCCCCGACAGATCCGATACCGCTGCAGGTGGCCCGGGTCGCGCCCGAGGCCGAGCCGGAGCCCGAGCGGCTGGTCAGCTCCGAGGTGATCCGCGCCCAGTACCGCCAGGCGGCCGAGACGCTGACGCTGACCGTACGGGTGGACAACACCTCCGGCGCGCCGGTGACCCTCTCGTCGCTGCAGATCGCCGAGGAGACCCTGATCCGCGAGGGTACGCAGGCCGGCGGCGCGCACCCGGCGCTGCGGATCGACGACGCCACCCTGGCCGCGGGCGAGGAGCGGGAGCTGACCGTGGTGATCGACGCGAAGCCGCTGGTACGCGCCAACCTGCTGCCGTTGCAGGAGCCCCAGGTACGGATCACCGGGCTGCTGTTCTTCACCGACCCCGCCGGCAACCGCCAGATCTCCGAGGTCGACGAGGTCACCTCGCCGATCCTGCCGGGGTAAGCGCGATGGTCGACGTGCTCGCCCACGCCGGGGACTTTCACGCCTCGCAGCTGCTGATCCTGCTCGGGATGGGCGTGGGCCCCGCGGTGGTGATCCTGATCGCGCTGCTGTTCGCCGGCCGGCGCAAGGAGGACCGGGACCAGTAGCCGGCGGCCGGGTGCCGGGCCACCCTGGTCGAACGGCTGATGTTGGGTCGCGGTTCGGTTTCAAACTGCCGTGGAGATCGATGGTTCTCGATAGGTTGCGGGGCAACCCCAGTCTCCCGAGCGGCCCGGCCGGGACGATCTCCGTCAGCGCCGACGCCGCTCCCCGACGAGAGGTGCGGTATGAGGGCCAAGTTAGCGATAGCGACGACGCTGGCGCTGCTCCCCGGTATGGCAGGCAGCGCGGCGTACGCCCACGAGGGCGGGTACGAGCACGTCACCCCACCGTCGCTGGAAGTGCAGCAGCACGAGTTCAACAACGTGGTCGCCAGCAACGCGAACAGCGCCAAGGCGCCGACGGGCTACGCCCCGTGCATCGAGGGCATGGCCGCGGACAGCTTCCCCTGTTCCGGCGTGGACATGATGAGCCACCTGACTCTCAGTCAGCTCGGCCTCACCTTCGCCAACGACATCTGGGGCTGGACCGACCCGAAGACCGGGCGGGAGTACGCCCTCCTCGGTGGTATCGAGGGCACCGTCTTCGTCGACATCAGCGACGCGAAGCGCCCCGACGTGGTCGGCATCCTGCCCACCCACTCCACCGCCGGTGGAGATTTCTGGCGCGACATCAAGGTGTACGCCAACCACGCGTACGTGGTCTCGGAGAACACCGACCACGGCATGCAGGTCTTCGACCTGACCCGGCTGCGTGGCGTGACCGGTGACCCGGTGACCTTCACCGAGGACGCCGACTACGCCGAGTTCGGCAGCGCGCACAACCTCAACATCAACGAGGACACCGGCTACGCGTACGTGGTCGGCAGCAACACCTGCGCCGGCGGCCTGCACATGGTCGACATCAACACCCCGGCGGCGCCGACCTCCGCCGGCTGCTTCGCCGCTGACGGCTACATCCATGACACCCAGTGCGTGATCTACGCCGGCCCGGACGCCGCCCACCAGGGCCGGGAGATCTGCGTCAACTCGGCGGCGACGTTCAACGACTTCAGCCCCGAGGGGATCATCAACACCGTCACGGTGACGGACGTGACTGACAAGGCCAACCCGGTGTCGTTGAGTCGGCTGGAGTACCCCGACGACGGCTACAGCCACCAGGGCTGGTTGACGCCGGACCAGAAGTTCTTCCTGCACAACGACGAGCTGGACGAGGTGTTCCACGGCGTCAGCACCACGACCCGGATCTTCGACGTACGGGACCTCGACGCGATCACCCTGACCGCGGCGACCGACAACGGCGTGACCTCGATCGGGCACAACACCTACACCGAGGGCAACCGGGCGTACGCGTCGAACTACACCAGCGGGCTGCGCATCTTCAACACCAACAAGGTGGCGGCGGGTCAGCTTCCGGAGGTCGGCTACTTCGACCTGTACCCGGAGAACGACAACGCCAGCTTCGAAGGCGGCACCTGGAGCAACTACCCGTACTACAAGCAGAAGGTGATCGCGGTCAGCAGCATGGACCGGGGCCTGTTCGTCCTCAAACCCCGCGGCTCGGTCGGCGCCTGACGCTGGCTGGCTACGGCCTAAGTGCGGCTGGCGGGTCCACGGAGGTGGGCCCGCCAGCCGGCGGCTAACGGCGGCGGGCGTACGTGACGCCGTCGGCGAGCGGGAGCACCTGCAGCTCCACCCGCTCGTCGTCGGCGGCGTGGTCGTTGAAGGTACGGATCGCCACGGTGTTGGGCTCGTTGTCGCCGGGGTCGACCACCCGGCCGCTCCACAGCGTGTTGTCGACCAGGATCACGCCGCCCTGCCGCATCCGCGGCACCAGTGCGTCCCAGTAGCCGACGTAGTTCTCCTTGTCGGCGTCGATGAACGCGAGGTCGAGGTACGGCTCGGCGGGCAGCGTGCTCAGCGTCTCCAGCGCGGGGGCGATCTTCAGCTCGATCCGGTCCGCGACGCCGGCCCGCTTCCAGTAGCGCTGTGCGATCGAGGTCCACTCCTCGCTGACGTCGCAGCAGAGCAGGGTGCCGCCGTCGGCCAGCCCGCGGGCGATCGCCAGCGACGAGAAGCCGGTGAAGGTGCCCACCTCGACGGCACGGCGTACCCCGATGGTCTTGGTAAGCAGGGTGAGGAAGTTGGCCTGCTCGGGCGCGATCTGCATCCCGGAGTGCTTCGGCAGGCTGGCGTGGGTCTCCTCGATCAGCTCTCGCGCCACCTCGTCGAGCGGGGTGCTGTGGTCGTTGGCGTACTGCTGCAGCTCCTCGGAGATGGTGAACGTACGGTCAGCCATCGGGCTCTCCTGTCGTGGTCCAGAGGTCGGTAATGCTGAGCCCCAACTCACCGAGCAGCCGGCGCAGCAGGGGCAGGGAAAGGCCGATCACAGTGCCGGGGTCGCCGTCCACGCCCTCGACGAACGGGCCGCCGATGCCGTCGATGGTGAACCCGCCCGCCACCCGCAGCGGCTCGCCGGTCGCCACGTACGCGGCGATCTCCGCGTCGCTGACCGGAGCGAACCGCACCAGCGTGTCGGCGGGTTGCGCGGCGCGGCGCCCGGTGGCGGTGTCGATCAGGCAGTGCCCGGTGTGCAGTACGCCGGTGCCGCCCCGCATCCGCTTCCAGCGGGCCACCGCGTCCTCGGCGTCGTCGGGCTTGCCGTAGATCTCGCCGGCGTACTCCAGGACGGAGTCGCAGCCGAGCACCAGCGGGCCGGGCTCGATCCGGGCCGCGACCGCCTCGGCCTTCAGCTCCGCGAGCCGCAGCGCCAGCCGCCCCGGCACCGGCTCGGTGACCGCCGACTCGTCCGCTCCGCTGACCACGACCACCGGCTCGATACCGGCCCTGCGCAGCCGCGCCAGCCGGGCCGGGCTGGCCGAGGCGAGCACCAGCCGAGGCGCGGGGAGAGGGTCCATTCCGTCATGTCTATCAGGTGGCGGCGACGGGTTACCGGAGGCCCCGGTCAACGGCCGGTCAAGTGTGAGAAACGCTCGCGTCACGGCGCAATGATGCGCCGCTGAGTGGCGTACACACGCAATGAATCACCGCTCAGACGCAACACCGCGCAATGGTCAGCCGGCACCGCCGGGACCTAGCCTTCAAGCAACCCCGCACGGACCACACCCCACCCCGTAGTGATCCAGGAGCGTCGATGCAGCCAACCCTGTACGCGTCCACCTCGACGCGTCAACGTCAGCGGCAGTACCTGATGTGCCGCCCCAGCCACTTCGCCGTGGAGTACGCGATCAACCCGTGGATGGATCCCTCGCAGCCGGTCGACACCGAGCTGGCGATCGCGCAGTGGGAGGCGCTGCGGGACGCGTACCGGCAGCTGGGGCACACCGTGGAGCTGATCGAGCCGCTGCCCGGGCTGCCGGACATGGTGTTCGCCGCGAACGGCGCGTTCGTGATGGACGGCCGGGTGTACGGCGCGCAGTTCCGCAACCCGCAGCGGGCCGACGAGGGGCCGGCGTACCGGGCGTGGTTCGAGTCGGCCGGCTACCCGGTGCAGATCCCGAAGTACGTCAACGAAGGCGAAGGCGACTTCCTGCTGGTGGACTCGCCGCTGGGTGAGCTGGTGTTCGCCGGCACCGGCTTCCGTACCGAGCTGGCCGCGCACGCCGAGGTGCAGGACGCCTTCGGCCGCCCGGTGATCACGATGCGGCTGGTCGACCCGCGGTTCTACCACCTGGACACGGCGATGTTCCCGCTCGGCGGCGACCGGCCGGCGAACCTCGCGTACTACCCGGAGGCCTTCTCCGAGGGCAGCCGCCAGGTGCTCGAACAGCTCTACCCGAACGCCATCATCGCCGCGGCGGAAGACGCCGCGGTGCTCGGCCTGAACGCGGTCAGCGACGGCAAGCACGTGGTGCTCAACGCCGAGGCCGAGCGGCTGGCAGGCCAACTCGAGAACCGCGGGTACGTGCCGGTGCGGGTAAATCTGTCCGAGCTGCGTAAAGCTGGAGGGGGACCGAAGTGCTGCACACTGGAGATTCGATGACTGGTACGCCATCCCAGCGCGCCGCCCGGCCTGGGCCGGCCGGCCCGGAGACCCGCGACGCGATCGCGCTCGACGAGCGGGTGACCGCGCACAACTACCACCCGCTGCCGGTGGTGGTCGCCTCCGCCGACGGCGCCTGGGTGACCGACGTCGAGGGGCGCCGGTTCCTGGACTGCCTCGCCGGCTACTCCGCGCTCAACTTCGGCCACCGCCACCCCGCCCTGCTGGCGGCGGTACGCGAGCAGCTGGACCGGGTCACCCTGACCAGCCGCGCGTTCCACAACGACCAGCTGGGGCCGTTCGGCGC